>CAZRUU010000007.1:0-17607 GCA_964603235.1 uncultured Syntrophaceae bacterium
TCCAGAAGCGTATAACTATTTAAAAAAACTGGATTCCCGTTTTCACGGGAATGACTTATTCGGAACTCATTGCCGTAATACCGTAGTACAGCTGCGCCAGGGAAATAAACACTTCACGCTATTCAATATGGTTGGATTTCAGACAAAACTGACCCCGCCTGAGCAGAAGCGCATATTCAGATTGATACCCGGACTGGAAAATGCAGAATTCGCAAGATATGGAAGCATCCACCGGAATACCTTTATCAACTCCCCTGCCCTCCTCGGAAAATCCCTGCAACTCCGCACATCCTTCAAGTAAATAGAGTAATCAGTGTAATCTGCGAAATCTGCGGATTAAATCCTCCATTTTTTGCCGGAATTCCACCTCAGCCTGAAATTTCTTCTTGTATTTTAGCAAATTATGTGGATATAAGTAATAGTTTGATCGAGTGTCGTGCAATATATTGCGGTATATTTTGATTTAAGTTCTTGTTCATCAAAAATATACAGGTCATTCGAAACGTTAGAATGAAACATCGTAATTCTTGCTAATTTAACAGACAGGAAACAATAAACAGGAGGAAGGTATGTTTATCAGGGAGAAGGGCACGGAGACAGGTTTGTTGGGGGGGAACAAGGGTTTCACTTTGATTGAAATGGCCATTGTTCTGATTATCATCGGCATTATCATCGGCGCCGTTGTTAAGGGGAAAGACCTTATTCGCAGTGCGGAACAGAAGAAGATTTACACCAAATATGTTAGCGCGTGGCGCCTTGCCTATCTCAATTTTTATGACCGAACGGGTAAAGTACTGGGTGACAAGAGCGATCCATCGAACGGTCAAGCAGATGACCCGACATGCTTACAACTAGTTGATGGGGACACGGCTACTCCTCCGGCTTATTATGGGCTTTCACAGATAGGTCTTGAAACTCCCACTACGAATACTTCTGACAGTTGTACATACAAATACTCAGACAGTGAAGGTAACGGACATAATATCTCGGTAACATTTAAGTGGGATGATACAGCCGGTGCGAAGTACAATTATATGCTGATCAGTGTTATTCCCAATGAATTGGGCATGGCTCTGGATACCATGATAGATGGTGAAGCCGATGGTACGGCCGGAGATTTTTTATGTTATAAAGATGATGATACCGGCCTCGCAACAGCATGGCTCGGTGCCGATGCTCCCAATCCAGAGGATGATGTATGTGTCCGCTGGAAGATGCAGTTTTAGTTCGCATTAACATCGTAGGGCAGGTGTTTATCCCCTGCCCCCATAAGGAGCAACGCTCACATTAAAATCATGAAACATTACATAACAGTAACCATATTGGCGATCTTTTTTCTTATAAGCGCCTACGTCTTCACACTGACGCATCAGGACTTTTCAGTGAGCTGCGTGAAGCTGACGGCGCTGAAGAGTGAAGTGCATTTTCTGAGACTGAAACAAGCGGAATTCAAACGCACAATAGAAATTACAAACAAGGCGGAAAAGTTCGTGAACCACGCCAGGTCACTGGGATTTGAACGGGATCGTTGGGCATACTATCCCGTGGATATAGATGAAGCGTTTACCTTTGGGGAAGCCGGATACTTGCTGGAGCAGACGGAGAATACCGCCTCTTACTACTTCAAGCCGGAGATGCTCCATATAAAGATCATTGACGAACCCGATAAAAAAACTCCGAATGTTCGTCAATCCCAACATTCAGCCGATTCCGAATCAACAAAGACAAACGACGTTCTTTTGAAATTAAGAGGGACCTTTATAGCGAAAAGATAAAATGAGATTTAAACAATCAAGACAATACGCAATAGAGCTTGACGGGGAAACATACTGTTTCTCAAAGAACAGGCTTGACCTGATATCGGGGATTAATGATATACATGCCGACATGTACCTCGTTTCCGATATGCAGAAAGCCATATCCAGGACACTAACCATAGAATCTCCGACAAAATACACTGAAATAATGACACGAAAAAGACTGCAGGAATCGGGAGAATTCGATGAACCCATTTCGGTTATTGCGCATCAGAAAAAAGGGAAGGGCAAAAATCTGACAGATACATTTTTCACTGCTCTTCCCACGAGAATTCTGTACCAGTATTATGACCAGGTCAGGGAGCACCAGAATTCCGTCATGATCTTCCCTCTCTACACTCTCCTCTATTCAATCCTGAAAAAATGAAGCCGGCGGAACCACTGGCAATTGTTTTCCAGCATAACCGCTTTGCAGATTTTATCATTGGTACCGGGGAAAGGGTCTATTACGCCAATCGATGCGTTACATTCGATGAAAGCGAGGAGCAGATAGCAGCGCTCTGGGATGTTGTAAGAACTGAGATAGAAACGACAAAATCCGAACATGGCATTGAAATAAATAAAGTTTTCAAATTGCGGTGGTTATACAGCAAGGAACCGCCTGAGTGGCCGGAGGATATTAAAGCCCCCCCATACATTTCCTCCGGAACAAATCCGGTATTATTTAATGAAGAACAATATGATCTCCCAATTCTCAGAGCTGTTGAAATGATGCCGGCAGTAGGCTCAATTTCTCCTCCCCTGGAAAAGGTCTTTTATTATGCAAATCGATACGCCCCACACTTCAATACAGCATTACTGGTCGGAATCGTTGTCTTATTTGCGGGGTCACTCTGGTGCTGTTACAAGAACAACAGTCTGAAAAAAGATTTGTCCCTTGCCGAAATGGAAAAATCAAAAATAGAGTTGGAAGTTTCCCGGGAAGTTCCCCTGATACCTTATGAAAAAACCTTTTCTTTCGTGAAAGATGTTGCCTCCTGCCATAACGCGCCTTCATTCAAGGAAATAATTAACGACATTTCCAGCGCCCTCTCATCGGGCATGAATGTCAACGTATTGAAACTTGATTATTCAAAAGACAGAGTGAAAGTAGAGGTTTTCGGCAGGACTGAAACATCATTTGATTCAGCCCACACAGGATACCAGGCATTCGAAAAAAACATGGAGGGAAAGAAATACTCCATTGACGGGAGCAAATTTGACACGGAAATCAGTTCTTCCGTGTTCCTTGCGGAAATGAGCAGAAGGATTCAATGAAAGGAAAATATTCCGGGCTGATAACCTGTACTGTTGCCTTACTGGCAATTGTGATCTCAATTTCATTTGCCGGATTGGGAATCGGGAAAGATGCGGGTCAAGCATATAAAATAAAACGTACGCCTCCCTCAACGGCGATTGATATCCCGTCACAGTCTTCAGTTAAGGAAATGGAAAAACTGAATGTGGTTATGGACAGACTTGCCCGGACAGGGAACACAGATACGTCAGGTGTTAATTTTATACTGTTTGGATATCAGCCGGTAGAACAGATGAGGCATTCCTTCAAGGGAAAAACTTATGACGCGTTGACTCCGACACAGTATGTCCTCAGCCTTGCCTTTGTGTCCGGGAAGAAGAGATTCTGTGTGATCGACGGCACTTTTTATGAAGAGAGGGGTGTTCTGCCGGATGGAGCTCGGATTATAAGAGTTGAGCCTGATCGCGTCCTGTTAAGTAACCGCAAAATCGAGCGATGGATTCCATTGGCTGAAAAGGAAACGATACAAAAGGAAAAGAAATGAAAAAAACACTCTTACTTATAATTTTTTCTTTTGTCCTCGCGGGATGCGCCCCCGGTCCTCAGTCCATACGAGAACCTGAAAGGCTGTCTCTCGGGGATATTCCTGCGAAAATCAATGAAGAATCGGCCAGACTCACCAATCTGCAGAAAACGCTGACCGATTCACTGCAAACGGCTGCTCCAAGAGAAATCGATGTTGAACCGCTCATGCCTGTCTATGACCCCATGGAAGACCATATGGTTTCATTTTCCGCTATGGACGAAGACCTGCAGGCGGTGCTGTATTCATTGGCACGGGCTGTGGGAATGAACCTCATCATTGACCCGGAAACGAATAACGAGACAAAGACCATTACACTTAATTTTAAGAAGGTATCCGCGGCAACGGTACTCAAGGAAGTCCTGCACAATTATGATTTGTATTATGAAATTACCAATAATGTAATCCGCATCAAACCGTTTGAAGAGAGAACATTCCATCTGAACTTTCTGGACACGAATATCGACACGGCGTTCGATATAGGCGGCGATGTTCTCGGAGCCGGAGGGACACAAACAGCCACAGGACTTAAAGGAAGCTTCAAGCTCTCCGGCAAGGGGGCAAATAAACCGAATCCTTATGACTCTATTGAAGATAGCGTCAAGCGTGTTATTTCACCGAAAGGTAAATATTCTCTCAGCAGGCTGTCCGGCGTTCTCTACGTGAAGGATACACCGGCAGCCATACGGTCTGTAGCTAATCTTGTCGGTCATCTCAGGGAGCGAATGTCAAAACAGATCCTTATAGAAGCGCGTATTATTGAAGTTGACCTTTCTGAAGGATACCAGTATGGGATTGACTGGGATATGCTGAGAAATGAAATCCACACAAAGTCAATGCTTAACAGCGCCAAGTGGTCAAGTACAGGCCTGTTATTAAGCGGTATAACAGGGGCTTTCACATCAAACGCCACAATTGAAGCCCTCAATGTCTTTGGCGATGCGAAAATCGTTTCCAACCCCAGCATAAGGACAAAACACGGACAACCGGCAATTATCAGTGTCGGGACATCCATCACCTACAAAGAAAAGGTGAAAACTACCCGGTATGCAGACACATCTTCCAGCAGCAGTGACACGACAGAGGTGGAGGTTTCCACTGTCTTCGATGGACTCATTCTCGGAGTCATCCCGTTTATTGACGAGGATAACAAAATTACACTGCTGATCAACCCGATAAAGAGCGATGTTGATAGAGACAGTCTCACACCCCAGACTGTCGGGGATCAGGACATATCTCTTCCAGAAGTAAACATCAAGGAAATCAGCACAACCATAGGTCTTAACGATGGTGATATTGTTGTACTTGGCGGTCTCATTGACATTAGACGATCAACAACAAACCAGGGTGTACCATTTCTGTCATCTATTCCATTGCTGGGATATCTGTTCAAGAATGAAACAATGTCAGATGAAACACGGGAACTCGTTATCCTCCTGCGTGTTTCTATCATATAAGAAGGAGATTACATAGACACGGGTATGAGCGTTATCTTTAAAACACTCAAGAAACTGAGGGAACAGGAATCTGATGGAAGGCATGGAACTGAGAGACTGAAGAAGAGAACAAATCTTTTCTCCCTAAGAGGGGTTACCGCTTCATCCCGATTAGTTCTTTTTCTTGTTTCTTTCATCTTTATCTGTGGTCTTTTAAGTATGTTTATTGTTGAACATGTCAGGGATAAAAAAGGGTCCGTTGCGCCGACAAAAACAATAGTGGAAAAGCCTGTTACGGTTAATGCCCACGATGGAGCAAAGGTTGAGACGGGAAAAGAGAACCTTCCTGCAGAACCTGCATCTCCCCTTCCCCCTGTGCCAGCAAATATGCCCGTTGAAACGGCTGGAACCGAAAACCTTTATGCTCCGCGTGAGCTTTCACCTGGCGTACCGCCGGCAAAGACATACGCTCAAACCTCCCTGTCTTCAAACCCCCCGATACCATTAATGGAAAAAACTGTTGCAGAAAAAGAGGGAGAGTCCACAACTGAACAAAGGGAAGCGGCAGGTCCGCCAACACCGATTTCTTCGATTGTGGGAAAAGAGACCATAAATGCAGATGCGACAGAAGGAACCGGAATCTCTATCCCGGGAGAAACCCCTTCTCAGAGAATAAGACTTTCCCGATATAGCAGATACATTCCGCAGGGTTCTGTTAATAAAGTAACAACAAGACAAGTTGAGCCAGGATCGGAAGCCGCGCTGCCGAAGGATCGATCCGCTACAACACCTGAACCCTTTTTTGAAGATGCACACAACAGGATATATGTTGAAAAAAATGCGAAGATTGCCGGTCTTGTTAAAAGAATACAGGGCTCAATCAATATCGGCAGTAACAGTAAAACGCAAGCCCTCATAGCGAAACTGGCTGTTCTAAAAGGTAAGAATGACCCTTATGTACTCAAGCTCAGGGCCTTTTGCCATATGCGTAAAGGTGATCTTGATTCGGCAACATTCCTGCTTAAAAGAGTCATTGGAAAAAACAAGAACGACTGCGAGGCCGGGATTAACATGGCCATTATCGAAATAGAAACGGGCCGTACCAAAGAGGCCCGGAAAAGGCTGCGCGAGCTGCGAGATATGCACCCGCACAATAAAATAATACCGGAATTACTTTATAAACTCGAATAACGATGATTCCTACCGGGAAAAATGTCGACAAGCTTGCCTCAACCCTGTTATATATAGCCTTGATCGGACTTGTGTCATGGGGAGGAGTTCGGATCATCAATTACTCCCTGGAGGCACGTTTTTATAGGGATTACTTGATCAAATGGGATATAGCTGTAATGTCTTACTCAGTAAAAGGAGACTCATGGCCTCATTTTACCGGAAGCAACCATGTGGAGTACATGGACAGCCTTGTTTCCTCGATGTCCCGCGGAGGTGTTTTTTTGCCGAAAGCTAATACGGATCGTACATATATATACCGTATTAGAAAGATTGTATCTCCCGAAGAAATCATCTTTGTACTTTGTTTACAAGACAGTATCATTCTTTACGGTATTTCGGAAAATACATTCGAACGTATAGATTCCCATATCGATGGCAAGGTCGATAAGCGAACCGGGAAGTTTACCGGAAAACGCAGCACCGATGGAAAGACATACGTAGGCCGCTGGAGACTGTAAGCTATTGAAAGGTTAGAAATCATATATGAATGACGAATTAAAATATCTCGATTATTTTGGTCTTGGATACAATCCTTTTCCCGTGGCTCCGGACTATGAAAGATTCTTTCTTTCCGAACATATCGACATCATGATTTCCGAGATAGTCCATGGCATACTTACGAGAAAGGGCTTCATAGTTCTTACCGGAGAAATCGGACTCGGAAAAACAACAATCAGTCGAAAGATACTCGGTATTCTTGAAGAAAACAACGTGGAAACGTCCCTCGTCGTGCATACCATCTATCAAAACACAGAACTGCTGCGAGAGATTAACAGAGACTTTGGACTTGATGCCGAAAGCCTGAATCTTTCTGACCAGATGCACCTTTTAAACAATTTCCTGATAGATCAGAACAAAAATGGCCGGAACTGTGCCGTCATCATCGATGACGCCCAGAATCTCAGTATGGACAACCTTGAACTGATTCGAATGATTTCCAACCTGGATACTGATAGCAACAAACTTATCCAGATTCTTCTGATCGGTCAGCCTGAACTTATGGACAAACTGGATTCCCCTGAACTAAGCCAGTTTAAAAGCCGTATTGTTATAAGGAAGGAGGCAAAGCCGCTTACAGGAAGTGAATTAAAAAATTACATTACGTTCAAGTTCAACATGGCTGGGAATCAGGGAAAAACAACAGTTACCGGTGGTGCCTTTCGAAAGATTTACGGGTACAGCCGGGGCAATTTCAGGAAGATCAATATGCTGATGGACAGGTGCCTGTACGTTGCGTTTCTCCATAATACCGCAGATATCAACAGGGCTGTTGTTAATGCTGCCGTCAAGGACATTGCCGGCAACGGGCGATCAGGAAAACGAAGTCTTCGTGTTGTCCTGTCTGCCGCAATCATATTGATCTTTTTGATTTGTGGTGGCTTTTATCTTGAACTCATACCCGGAATCGATTATCCGTCCATGAAACAGTTCATCTGTAATTTAACTTCCACACGAAATATGGCGAAAGAGGAGTTAAAAAAGTCTTCTCCACCTGCCCGGTCAGAACAAACGACTGTCACTGAAAAGACGCCTGCTGCTGATTCTTCAGGAGAAAAAACCGTTCCTGATGAACCTGTCAGCCCCGAACCGCCTTCCGTAGAGGCTGAAACTGCAGATGCGGGTACTGCCGTCCCTGTTAGCCCCGAGGAAAAAGCTGTACCGGAGAAACCGGCTATTCCTGCGGCACTATCCGAATTCCTGGCTTATTCCAATCTTTCCGATTACGCAGTTGATTTTCTTAAAGCAGTGAATGATGAGCGTTTTAAGGATCTCGGTGATATTATATATGAAGAAACAGGCTATCAGTTAATTCAATCCCACCAGTTGCCGGATACAGCAAGGAAAAACTATGCCATTTTTAGTTTTGTTTCAAAAAAAACAGGGAAAGGGCTTTATTCACTCTTCTGGAAACCGACTATCAGAATACAGAAATTTTATCCCGACTATAAAGGCAAGGAAATTCTAAAACTGGAAAAACGCCTTGGCGCACTAAAATTATATACATATTATCTGGATGGCACCGTAGGATCAAGATTGATGAAAGCGGTCAGTTACTTTCAAAAAGAACAGGGACTTCAAGTTACCGGCTTTCCTGATCATAATACAATTTTTTTGATTTACCAGGGAGGTTAATCACCTGTAATGACAACGGAACAGCGCAAAAAGCCCACAGGCATACTCTTGAAAGAAAAGGGACTGATTACAGAGGACCATATACAGTTTGCCCTTAAAGAACAGAAAATAACCGGAGAAAAGCTGGGCGAGCTACTGGAGAGGTTATGCTTTGTAACGCAATACGATGTTGCCAAGGCATTATCCGAACAGGAAGATATTCCATATGTGGATGTTGACGAGATTGTTCCGGAACAAAGTGTATTAAAACTATTTAATAAAAGCCTCTGCCTGAATAACGGCTTTCTCCCGCTCCGAATTACGGATAAAACACTTGAAGTGGCAACTTCCTCCGTATCAAACGAAAAAGTAACCCAGCTCATATCACGGCATACCGGGTTGAAGCCAAAATTTTCTCTGTCCGAATCGAGGAAAATAACCAACGCGATCAATGCATCGTACTACTTTATCGAAAATCCTGTTGAAAAACTGATAGAGACTGAGGTGAACCTCCTCTCCCGTGATCCCGAAATGGCCCGGGGAATGGATAACCTGATCAAGCATATTCTGCACCTTGCCGTAAAAATGAGAGCCACCGATATACATATAAGACCGATGGAAAAATCCATTAGTGTTGCTCTTCGTGTTGATGGTGTCATGACATCCGTTCTGTCGCTGCCATTGCCCTTCAAAAGAATCATAGCCAGTCTTAAGATGAAGGCGGAAATGGATATAGCGGAACAGAGACTGCCTCAGGATGGGCGTTTTACGGTTAGCATCCTCAACAACGACTACGATTTCAGAGTATCCACTATTGTTTCTCCATATGGTGAAAATATCGTATTAAGAATGCTGCCGATGGGTGTCATCCTCATGGGAATGACGCAATTAGGCTTCCTTGAAAAAGATATAGAAAAAGTGGAAAGCATGTTCCGGGAACCATTCGGCATTGTTTTGCTGACCGGGCCCACCGGATCAGGTAAATCCACAACACTCTACGCTGGAATAAGGAGGCTTGATCTCCTGAAAAAGAATGTTCTAACCGTGGAAGACCCCATTGAGTACCGCATACCTATTCTACGACAGACGCAGGTAAACGAAAAAGCGGGATATAACTTCGCGAATGCCATTCGATACTTCTTGAGGCATGATCCCGATGTAATTCTTGTAGGCGAAATACGCGACACCGATACGGCAGCAACTTCAATAACTGCATCAACAACGGGACATCTTGTCCTTTCCACTCTGCACACAAACAGCGCGGTGGGGGCAATCCCGAGATTGCGGGATCTTGGGGTACGACCGTTTCTCATCGCAGATTCGTTAATAGGGGTCATTAGTCAGAGACTGATTAGAAAAATCTGTGTCGGATGTAAAGAGGAGTATAAAGCCGAAGAGTGGGAAAAAGCATACTTAAAAGATTCATCGATTGAAACCCTCTATCGGGGGAAAGGATGCGAACTTTGTAATGGTTCGGGTTACTTCGGCAGAACACTCGTATATGAAGTGCTTGTCGTAAACAAAAAGCTGTCACACCTGATTGAAAAAGAGGCCGATGTTAATACTATTATCGCTATGGCAAAAGAAAACAATAACTTTGTCGACATCTTTGATATAACAGTAGAGAAGGTAAAACAGGGGGTCACGTCGACAGAAGAAGCCGTACGGGTCTTGGGTCATCTTGCTTAAAAAGGTATTTTGATGGGCTATTTCAGATATAAATTGATTGAACCAACCGGAGAAATCAGTTCCGGCGTAATCAGCCTTCCATACGAAGATGAAATGTCCGCCTCTTTCCATCTGGAAAGAGATGAAGGCACCCTCGTTTACGTGAAAAAACTGGGTGCAATGGCATCCTATCTTCTTCAAAAAATAAATGTCCTCACCCGCAAAAAACCTTCGCGAAGCCTCCAGGCGGAATTCCTGAGCAATATTTCGATTATGCTCCGTTCGGGAATGACATTGACAACAGCCATGTCAGAGGCTGCAACAGGTATCAATATTCCCGGTTTCGAAAATGATATCAACGATATGATGAGGAGGATCGAAGGAGGCTCGTCATTTTCAGAGGTGGCGGATAAATATAATCACATTTTCCCCAAATCCATAATACATCTGTTACACATGGGCGAAGAAACGGGGAAACTTGATCATATGTTACTGGATGCCTCGGAACATCTGAAGAGAATCGATACGATCATGAGCGATACAAAACAGGCTCTCCTTTATCCTACTTTCGTATTCGTTACGATGGGCGCGGGAGTCCTGTTCTGGTTTTATTATGTCGTTCCCAAGATTATCGGCCTGTTCAAGGAAATGGATGTTACCCTCCCCACGATAACCGTTGTATTATTGAGCATCTCCGCCTTCCTGCAGAACAATTTCTTCATCCTGATTGCCGGGTCTGTTTTAGCGGTCTCTTTTCTCTTCACATCTTATAAAGGTAACAGGAAAGTAAGACATCTGATTGACGGAATCCTGCTTAAGTTGCCTGTTGCCGGGACTATTATTTCAGCATCCAGTCTTGCCTTTATTTCAGAGTATTTCAGCATCTTGATGGGCGCCGGCATAGACATTATGCAGAGTATCAGGATTCTGAGAGATTCTATCAAAAATGAAATCTACAGGGATAAGCTTGGTGTGGTACTTCAGTGTCTTGAACGAAGTGATACCATCGCGGACTCTTTCAGGAACGCTGTGGTTTTCCCATCATTTGTTGTCCGGATGATAAATATCGGAGAGATGAGCGGAACGCTTGACCAGCAACTAACAAATATTGCGGATAATTACAGAAACAAACTCTCTCTGCTTGTGGCTACAATCGGGAAAATGATTGAACCGATTGTTCTTATTACAGCTGGAGTGCTTTTTGCCATTATTATCGCGGGTCTTTTTCTGCCGATCTATGACCTGGTAAGTCAGGTTGGCGGAAGGTAAAGGAGCTTAACCTCCTTCCTTATTGAAAATGAAAAGATCGGTAACCTCGTCCGCAGACAAAACCCTGTTATATACTCTAACCTCGTCGATTGCGCCTTTAAATGGGAGCGATGATCTGTAAAACCTTCCGATTATTGTGTCGCCTGCAGTGTATGACAGCCCCATGACACCCTCTTTTTCATTAGTTCCGTTCACATAGAGTATGTTATTATTATCAGCGGAATTATGGGTTATGACAATATGGTACCATGTACCGACGACAGGAACTATCGTGGATCTGATATAGCTGTATGAAGACCCGTCACCAACCAGAGTCGCAATATTTTGAGACGTGCCCATCAGAAGATTTATCCCGTCAGCAGGCCCCTGCTTGTTTGTAAAAATGCCGTTATATGTATCAAGCTGCGACGCCTTTGCCCATAAAGAGATGCTTATATCTGAAGGTCTTAACTCTGCGCTACTGCCAACATTTACATAAGCTGTCCCGTCAAAATCAAGAGCGATTCCTACCTGCCCGTCAACTCCATAGATTGCGCCGGTGTTTGTGCCGTAGTTTGCCTGTCCGGAATAGTCGTATATATCCTTTCCGCCCGGAGCCGTGCCGCCTTCGGTCTCGTCCATTTTGTAGTAGGCAACCAGGCTCGCCTGGTTATAAAGATCGGTTATCTCGGCGGCCGATAACTCCCGATTGTAGATTTGGGCTTCGTCTATTATGCCGTTGAACCAGTACCCGTCAGTTCTCTTGCCAATCAAGACAGGATTCGCGGAAGCAGTAACAGTAGTCATATCCCAGGTTTCTTTTAACTCACTATTAAGATACAGTTTTAATTTATTCGTTGTCGAGTTTCTGGTGACTATAAAATGTGTCCATTCCAAAGAAAACTGGTCTCCTGAAGGCGTATATTTATATGCTGCACTTCCACTGTGAAAACGGTATCCTTCTTTGCCGCCATCGTTAGGAAGATCCATTATCCAGCCCGGATTAAACTTCGCCATGACGGTATATCTCTGGCCTGCTGTTGCTATGTGTGATGCTGGTTTTATCCATGCCCCCATAGTAAAATCACCTGCTGAGATCTTCAAACTCGCATCATTCCCACAATGAACATAACCACTCGATCCGTCAAATCCCAGGGCCGTCCAGACCTTTCCCTGAACCCCGTATGTAACTCCGCCATAAGTCGTGCCATCGTTGTTCTGACTTGAATGGTCCTCTATCGTTCCACTAAATTCATCCAGCCACCAGTCAGCCACTCGCTTCGCATAGTATGGTGTGCCTGCCCCATCGCCGCTGACATTAAGAGTATAGTAACCTGAATCAATCGTATTGTCCGTGCAGGTAATATCGTTAGCTGTCAGTTTGAATTGATAGCCGTTCCCGACAGTCGAGGTCGAAATTTTTCTGAATCTGACAGTTGCATCTTCGGTTTTGATCACCTCAAATCCGCCGGGATTTGTACCAAGCCAGGTGATAGCCCAGTTTGTAAGGGCTCCAAGACGGGCGCCGGATACAGTGAAATCACGGTAAAAATCAGTTGTGGTACAGTTAAAGGTTCTAGGAGCCGATGGGGAAATAGTAAGGGTGGCGTTGGCAACTGTAAGGGTAAATGTTCGTTCATCCGTCCGGCTTGCCGCATCAGTCACCCTGACGGCAATGCTGTATGTATCGGTACATTCATCTATGGTTCCGTATAGTTCCCCTGTGTTCGGGACAATTGACAGGCCGGGTATTTCCGAAGATAAAAGCTCCCAACCATAAGGCGTTGTACCGCCTGTCGCGGCAATGGTGTAGCTGTAAGCACTGTTTATGACTCCATTATTCAGGGAAGTCGTTGTGATAACAACACTGTCCGCCGCGCAGTCCCTGGTTTCATCCTTGTCAGCCGCTATCTCATTTTCAGCCAGGGCACGGTTGTAAATCTTCACCTCATCTATCATGCCGCCGAAGAAATTTACGGGGGAAGTGTTGCCACGGGCGCCAATCAGGAATTTACTTCCATTGCTGCCCATTGCCCCCCCTGTCTCGGTTCTGGAAAAAACCTCGGCTCCATCCTTATAAAGAATCTGCTGGGAGCCGTCATATACCGTAGTCACATAAGTCCATACATTTTTCGTTACAGGAAAGGATGTTCCTCCATACCAGATCCAGCTGGGCTGCCATGCGTAATTGACATATCCTCCACTTACCTTCGTCTCATAAAGGTTTTCCTTATTGAATATGATATTTTCTCCTGATGACCCGTCCCACTTTATCCAGGCAGACATGGTCCAAGGGTCAGTACCCGGATCAAGATCACCGTCAGCGGGATCACCCAAGTCCAGATATCCACCGTTACTTGCGTCAACCCGTGTGAATACCCCGGTCCTGCATACCTTGCCGCCGGAGGGGGTAGTCTGCGAGGGTATAACCCCGGAACCGCGTAACGCCGCTACCCCGTTGCTGCCACCCGAACCGGAATCGGTCACCTCGCCTGCCGTGCCGCTCCACGCATAGTTTTCCATGCGGTATTCTGCCACAGGATCTGCATAGCAGGTCCCGGAGCAGGATGAGCGAGTCAGTTTATAGATATCGTCCACACTTGTTTCAGTTTCACTTGTTGCAGGCAGAGCCTTGTTGAAAAGCATTACCTCATCCAGGCAACCGTTCAGATAGGTATACTGACCGTCATAGCCCATGGTAAACGGATCATTGGAGGTGTAAGGGGTATTCGAGTAATCTATAGAGCTTCGTTCAATATTGTCGATATAGACCTTCATGGTTGTAAAATCATAGACACCCACCACATGATGCCAGTTGCCGTCATCCACTGTCACGGTGGTTTGCGATCTGCCCTGGCCGCTGGCTGAGTCTATGTGGAAAAGTATTGTACCGTTTGTGTCCAACCACAGGCCGTAATTGTGATCGGGGTGGTTCCCTTTACCGGCAAGCCGCACCCAATCTGATTGATTGCCGTGCACCTTTACCCAGAGTGCAATGGAAAACGCTGCTGTTTGATTTAATGCACCGTCACTATCGTCCACAATGACATAGTCATCGGTTCCGTCAAAACTGCCGGCCTTGCAAATCTTGCCGGCACCCGTTGTATCAGCTCCGTTTTGCGCTGTTCCATCCAATGCATGTTCTCCGGAATCTTTTACTTCGCCTGCAGTTCCATCCCAGTTGCATTCATCGAACCGCCATTCCGCTTCCATGCCCTCGATGTAAGGTGCAGGAGCGCCACTTGCTGTAACATCAACCGTCAGAACGATATTTTCCGTATTGGTAGCACACTCGCTGTCAGTAGCTGTCAGTGTGAAGGTATAGGAACCTGCGGTAGTTATTCCATCTTTTTGGATGACAGTTGTATTTCCTGTATTATTATAGGCAAATCCCGAAGCCCCGCCAGCATCTAACACCCAGCTAATATCTCCAAGATACCCCCCCTGAACTTTAAAGGTTTCCTCCTGCGTGGTACTGTTCCAGGTGATGTTGGTAGATCCGTCTCCACTCGTTCGAGCAACGGAAAGGTCCTTCGTTACTTCAATACTGAATGATTCGGTATCTGAAGTTATGGTTGGCTGTGTAGAGTCCACCACCTTGACCTGTATTGAGTGCGCACCCGGACATAGAGAAATGGTACCGGATAAATTTCCCGTATACGGATGAAGATAGAAATCCGTAAATCCGCCATTAGCAGTCAGTTCCCACTCATAGGGTGTTATGCCGCCGGAAGCTGTAAGGGTTGTTGAATAGTCACTATTCACCGCGCCTGAGGGAATACTTGTCGTGGCAATCTTGACATTTTCACCCCCCTGAAGACAGGCAGGATCACCCTTACAATCTGGATCATCACAATCTATCATGAGATCGCCATCGTCGTCTATTCCATTCGTGCAGCCGCTGGGATAGCCGTTTTCGACTCCGCCGCTGCCGCCACCCCCACCGCCGCCGCCGCTACATTCTCTTCCGCGGAGATAGTTAAACGAAACTGCCCTTAAAAGATCATCATAATCCTTATCAATAATCTTATTTGGAGATTCATACTGGAGATCAGGACTGCTTCCGTTATATCCGTCAAAAAACCCACCTGTCCCATCAAGGTCTTTCGGACCGCCGGTTACAATAACATATGCCTGATTAGCGTTTTCGCTGCCCGAAGTGGTGTACAGTTTGTTCGTATCGGGAGCATTTGTGCGGTAGTAATTAATAATATCTCTGAGTTTGTAACAATAATAATTACTTCCGGTACTTGAAGTCGTTTTTATGAGGTCTTCGTACACGGCATACTTTATCGGGTTGTGCCAGTTATCTTCGCCGGAGGAAAGGCCGAGTGTTAGATAAGGAAGATTGCCGATATAAGCTGTACATGTATCGTCAGTAGGATCATCCGGGGTCCCGCCATCATTCCTGTTTTCCTTTCCATTCCCGTCGGTATCAGGACAGGGACACTGGCCACTGGCAGAGATATACCCTTCGAGAGAGTAGTCGACTTTTTCCAGGATTGCGCTCGCTTTTCTGATCTTTGCGGATTGGATAAGAGCGGGAAGTACCGTGGCGACGATTGATATTACAATCCCAATAATAACCAAGACCACAGCCATTTCAATGAGGGTAAAACCAGACTTTTCGTTAAGTCCTTTTTTACATTTCATGTTTGACCATCCAATTTATAAACGCTTACAAAAACCCTTTCACCATGATGTTAAAAATAACGGTTTTGTAAAAAGACCGGATTTCTCTACACCATTACCTCCTCCCATCAAGGGAAAGGACAATTTCTGACTTTTTGCGAGATCATTACCTTTGCAGGGTGGCATTTTATATGTGACCCGTGAGCGGTGGGGAATAAATCCCCACCCTACGACCTGTTTCTTGAGTAAATGATCCTCAGGCCTTCAAGCGTTAGCATGTCATCAACTACATTAATGTTTTCTGATTGATAAGGCATTGCTTTTTGACGGTCGGAGTATAAAACAAGATCTTTTGTATATCAAGGGAGAACTTGCAACAAAATGCAGACAAATGTTGGATGCTGTACCGAAGATTACGGAAAGACGGGCTTTGCCGATATTTGACAAATCCAACCGTCCGCTGATGCAACAAAGGGGGTAAGGTTTTAATGGCCTGTTGCCCTTCCCTTCCCGGAATTTCCCTTGCTATGCCTTATAAATTGATTGATCGTGTCAAGAAATGATCTCGTGTCAATCGGTTTTGTTATATAGCCGTCACAACCGGCTTCAAAGGCTTTTTTTTCGTCTCCCGGCATTGCATAGGAGGTCAATGCAATAATAGGGATTTCTTTTAAATCGGGATCTTCCTTGATAATATGTATAGCAGTAAGACCATCTATACCAGGTAACTGAATGTCCATAAGTATGAGATCCGGGTGGTGATTATGAACCAGCTCAATCCCCTTTTCGGCATTTACAGCTTCCAGTACCTTATATTTACCAAGGGTCAAAAGAATCTTGAAAAGTTTCAAGTTCAATTCGTTGTCGTCTATAACCAAAACTGTTATTTTCTCCACTTGCTAATCTCCTTTTTTAAATCAATCGGGCAAGGAGGAAACTCCATAATCACATCTAGTTGATTATGCTACAATTCATTCATCATTTCTATAAAGTTATCAACAATGTTTTTGTCCAGCTTTCCTGCATCCGCTTCCTGACAAAGTATTGTAAAGGCGTTTTCTCTGGACATGGCTTTATGGTATGGCCGATCCGTGGCCATAGCATCAAAAACATTAACTACAGCCATGATTCGAGCAAGAATAGAGATATCTTCGCCCTTAAGGCCGTCAGGGTATCCGGTTCCGTCGAGCTTTTCATGATGATGCCGAATAACATCGAGGGCAGACCCCAGTGTTTTTTCTAATGGTAAACATATTTTAAACCCGATCTCGGCATGTTGCTTGATTTTTTCGAACTCTTCCGTATTGAGCTTCCCCGGTTTATTCAATATTTCTTCAGGGACACCTATTTTCCCTATATCGTGCAAAATGCCTCCGAGTCTGAGAGCATCGATTTCTTTTACAGACAAGCCCATTCTCTTGCCCAGTGCCACAGCCATACTTGAAACCCTTGAAATATGGCCCTGCGTATATGAATCTTTCGCCTCGACCGCGTTTGCCAGTGAGATAAGAACGTTTTCTATACTTGTCAATTTTTTATTGAGGACATTTACATTTACCAGTGAACTCACTCTTGCCATCAATTCGGCTTTATTGGGTGGTTTGGTAATGAAGTCATCGCTTCCAGCTTCGATTCCCCGGA
>CAZRUU010000008.1:0-17590 GCA_964603235.1 uncultured Syntrophaceae bacterium
CTGGTACCCCCGGTGTGATTCGAACACACGGCACACGGATTAGGAATCCGTTGCTCTATCCTACTGAGCTACGGGGGCAGATGTATCTGAAGGTGGGATTTCTAACATTATTTAAAAAGAGAGTCAACGATATTAAGGGGATAATTTCTTTCACAGGTTCATTGATGCTTAGCAGTGACTCTCTATGATTCTTTCTTCAGAGAAATCCATCAATTTCAGGTGGTTTGCTGCTGTGCCCTCAAGGGCGGCTTTGGGGATAAGGCCTATCAATTCGGATTCAAGGATGTCAGCGCCATGTTCACGCGCTTTTCTTCTTACGGTATCGAAGACCGTGCGAATGGAGGTCGTTTCATAATCTGTAAGATTCATAGACACCTGTGCGATATTTCTGCTTTCAAGCAGTATCCCAATTGCCTGAACATGCTTAAGCCCGCCGCTTGAATATCGTATCGATCTGGCTATATTCCTCGCGAGTTCGATATCATTTGAATTCAGGTTTATGTTGAATGCTATAAGTGGCTTTCTCGCACCCACAGCGGTTGCGCCCAGACGCGGGTTGAATCCCGACCCGTCGGGACTGATGTCTGGTGCCCATGCCGGATCACTCATTTTGTCTCTGAGGCCCTCATATTCTCCCCTGCGGATATCCGCCAGTTTTTTCCTTTTCTTATCCAAAACCGCCTCTCCATAGAAATAAATCGGAACATTGTTTTTTCTGCCGAATATATGTCCAAACCTGTGCGCCGTCTCCACCGCGTCTGGCATATTCGCACCCTTCAGGGGGACAAAGGGGACCACATCAACAGCGCCGATGCGGGGATGAACGCCACTGTGCTTTCTCATATCTATCAGATCGGCGGCCCTGCCACATGCCGCAATCGCCCCACGCAATGTGGCCTCAGGCGAACCGATAAATGTCAGTACGCTCCTGTTGTGATCCCTGTCCATGCTGAAATCCAGCACTTTGACGCCTTCAGTCCGGACGGCCGCATCCACAATAGACTCTACAATCTCGGGATTATTTCCCTCGCTGAAATTAGGGATGCATTCGATGATCTTCATGTCTATGCCTGATATATTTTTCTTGAGGGAAGCTCTACGCATGTAAGAAAGCCGCCATAGGCAGCGCCGGTATCGATTCCTATTCTGCCGGGGAGAAAGAGTGGTTTTGAATGTGACATGGGCGTGTGGCCGAAGACAACAGTCTTGCCGAAATCGTAGGAGGACATTATAAAATCGTGGCGTATCCACAACATATCTTTAATATTCTGGTTTTTCAATAAGACATTTTCCCTGAGCCCTGCGTGAACGAAGATATAATCGTCTGTTTCGTAACAGGGAAGGAGGGAATTAAAGAACTCCATGTGACTGTCCGGTACATTGAGCTTCCTGTCCCCGCGTACGTTGCGGTATCCATACGAGGCAATAGTGGTATCACCGCCGTTGGACAGATAAAGGTCCTCGTTTTTATTGAGGCATACGTAATCGAGAAACATCTGTTCATGATTTCCCTTCAGACATATTATCGTGCGTATTTTCCTTTTGAGATCAAGCACAAAATCCACAACGCCCCTGGAATCGGGTCCCCTGTCTATATAATCTCCAATAAAGACAAGAGTATCCTCTTCGGTGTCGATACCTGTTTTGGAAATTATTCTTTCCAGTTTGGAGAGACAGCCATGTATATCGCCTATCGCGAATATTTTTCTCATAACATCCCCGCTATCCGAACAGGGCATCTACAAATTCCTCGCTCTTGAAACGTCGCAGGTCATCCAAACCTTCACCTACTCCTATGTATCGAATCGGTATCTCCAGTTCCCGGGCTATTCGGATTATGATTCCCCCCTTCGCAGTACCGTCCAGCTTTGTGAGAGCCAATCCGGTGATGCCTATTTCTTGGTGGAACATTTTTGCCTGCAAAACGGCGTTCTGCCCGGTGGTTGCGTCGAGAACGAGGAGGGTCTCATGCGGGGCGCCTGGCAGTTCTCTGCCCATGATGCGTTTGATTTTCTTTAGTTCATCCATAAGACCCGTTTTTGTGTGCAGTCTGCCTGCCGTGTCGACAAGCATAACGGCTTTCCTCGATTTTGCCGCGTGGATCGCGTCAAAGACAACTGCGGATGGATCCGCTCCCATTTGCTGTTTGATAAGCGGAGCGTCGACTCTCTCCGCCCATATCCCTAACTGTTCAATAGCCGCGGCCCTGAATGTATCGGCTGCGACCAGCAGCAGGGGTATTCCGTTTCTCTTGAAGCGGGATGCCATTTTTCCTATCGTAGTGGTCTTTCCCGTTCCGTTGACCCCAACCACCATGATTGTGTAGGTCTCTCCTCTGGGAATCCTCAATGGCGATTCACACTTTTTGAGGATGTCTATCATGTTATCTTTCATCAATTTTCTGAGTGCGTCCGGACTCTCGAGTTCATTTCTCTTCGCCCTGTATCTCATTTCATCAATCAGGTCACAGGTGAAGTCAGGCCCCAGATCGGCCCCTATCAGTATTTCTTCGAGGTCTTCAAAGATATCTCTGGAGATAATCTTCTCCCCTGAAATCGCCTCGTCAAGGTTCCGGATGAAGCCCGTCCTTGTTTTTGAAAGGCCTTGTCGAAGCCTTGAGAAAAAACTTTCGTCGTTGTTATTTTCCATTTTCTGGGTTCTTATATCCTTTTTTGTGTTTTCGCTTTTTGAAAGTTATCTTGAATGCAATCTAATTATAAACGACTTTACCCGGGATGACAAGCATGGGAGACCTTCGCAAGATTCTTTCCATGAGATATGCAATGGGGTTTTTCGGAAATGACGATTCTGGCTCCGGGGGAGTGTCAATTCATGCTGACGGAAACGGTGGTGGATATTCCATTCTTCTGCATGGTTACGCCGATAAGATTGTCGGCGGCCTCCATCGTGCTTTTATTGTGGGTTATGAATATGATCTGGGAATTTGCCGAGATGTCTTTCAGCAGTCCTCTGAAGAGAGATATATTCGCATCGTCGAGGGGCGCGTCTGCCTCATCGAGGAGCAGGAAAGGCGCCGGACGGTGCATAAGGATAGAGAATATCAGCGCCACGGCGGCTAGCGCCTTTTCACCCCCTGACAGTAAGGACAGGTTCTGCCGTTTCTTACCCGGAATCAGGATATCTATATCCACACCTGTCTCCAGCATATTTGATTCATCGGTCAGACGAAGACTTCCCCTGCCTCCGGGGAAAAGCCGGGGGAATACATTCTTGAAATGATGGTTCACGGCCTCGAAGGTCTCCGAGAACCTCTTTCTGGATATCTGGTTGATCCTTGTTATGGTTTTCTGGAGGGTGTCCAGCGAGGAATTCAGATCTTTTATCTGGGTTGCCAGGAAGTCGTGACGTTCCTTGAGTTCTTCATGTTCACTGAGGGCTAAGAGATTTACCTCTCCGAATTCCTCCAGCTTTCTTTTACGTGTTTCAAGTTTTTTTCTCATTTCTTCCGCAACGGATTTGTCCATCATCTGAAATTCCGGAAGAAGTGTGTCCAGATCGACACTGAGTTTTTCATTCACGCCTTCTTTCAGCGCTTCGGCCTGAATGACAGCTTCGCGTATTTCCATTTCCAGCTCACCCAGCTGTTTTGAAAGGCCATCAGATATTTTTCTTGCCTTTTGAATTGCCTGCTCTTTTTCTCTGCGGATGATATTTTCTCTTCCGTGATTCTCCCTTTTTTCCGTAAGTTCTTTTTCGGTTGCCATGTGGCGACTGTAGAGAGCCTTCAGGGTTTCCTTTTCGTCTTCTATGCTCTCCATGGCTTCCACCGTCTTTGTATCGCAGGCATCCAGGTCTCCAGCAATGGATTCTATGCGGGCATCTATCTCGGATATTGTTCCTTCCAGTCTTGAAATGGTTTCAGCTCCCGATTTTCTCTTCTCTTTCACGGATATCAGGAATATCTTCTTTTCGGTCAGGCTTCTTTCGCTTTCCTCCACTTCGGCTCTGGCTCTCTTCCACTTTTCCTGTATGGCCAGGATGCGCCTGTCACCGTCCTCCGCCTCACTTTTGCGGGCTGTTATTTCACTTTCAATGGCAGCTGTTTTTTCCACAGTGAGTGTTTTCTCAGACTCAAGATTTTCCCTGTTGAAAACAAGTACATTAATATGCTGCTCAATCCACCTGATTTCGCCTTCCAGTCTCTCTGCATCTTTTTCATGGCTGTTGATTTCCAGTTCCAGTCCGTGTGTATCAGACCGCAGCTGAGCTTCTTCGCCCTCCAGGTGCAGTATAATGGTATTTAGTTTATCTCTTTCTTCTTTTTTGCCTTCAAAAGTATGCGCCAGCTCTTTAATCTTTTTTTCCAGTTCTGTGATTTCTCTTCTATCGCCCAGTGAAGATCCTCCACCTTTTTTGCTTCCTCCGGTCAGCGCTCCATCCGGCCTTACTATATCTCCTCCCGGTGTAACGTAAGTTCCTGCGAAGCCGTTCTTTTGCCACAGGCGCGTGGCGGTATCCAGATCAGGGACCAGAAGAATTTCTTCCAAAAGACGGTCAACAACGTCTCCGAATTCCTCGTCTGAGGCGTGGACAAGATCGCAAAGTCTGAGAACTCCTTCGGGACAATCTGATCGAGAGCGGAGGGTTTTCTTGCTGTTATCCAATGACACAAAACTTCCTCTCCCGGAAGAATGACTTTTCAAGTAGTCAATGGCTTGCATGCCATCTTTCTGACTCTCGACGATAATATACTGGAGTTTCTCATCCAGAGCGGCCTCAACCGCAGCTTCATATTCTTTCGGAACTTCGATATAGTCCGCCACCAGCCCGCGAATATTTCCCTCCAGTACACGCTTGCGCACTGCCTCTAATATGTGGCGTGTGCCTTCGTCGCACCACTCATGCCTTTCCTGAAGATCCTTCAGGGATGTCAGCCGTGAGGTTTTCGCTCCTGTTTCTTCCCTGATCTTTGCAATATAAGTCTCTATTATCTTAAGATTATTTCTTGTGGCATCGAGATTTTCCTGCGTAGATTTCTTCTTTCTTCTGAGGAGTTCGATTCTTTCCATGTCTGATAACAGGCCGGATTTTACAGCGATGAGGCTGTCCTTTGCGGTACTGAGCTTTTTATTGCTCTCATTTATTTCCCCGCATTCCCTTTCCGCCGTTCTCTTCATGTCTTCGAGGTTTTTTGTGAGAGATGAAAGGAGGTTGCTCAATCTGGCGTTCTCGGTTATCGAGTCTATGTTCCGGGATTTTTCTCTCTCCAGTTCTTCGCTCAGTTCCATCTCCACGGCCTTCAGTATACCAGCAGTCTCCTGCTCACCGGAGATGGAATCATTTATGCTTGTGATTTTCTTGTCCGATTCGGCTGTCTGTCTTTTCAGGAGGGCTGTTTCTTCAACTGTTGTCTTTTTGCGTTCTCTGAGAGATTCTGTTTCCGCAAGGTCCTTTTTCTTTTTATCCTCCAGTTGAGAGATGGTCTCATTCGCGAACCCTATTTTTTGTTCTCTTATGTTTATCTCGTTTTTTATGCCGTAGTATTCGTCCTGAAGAGAACCTATTGTCTCTTCGCTTTCGATGAGCCGCATTCTGATGTTTTCTATAACAGATTCCAGCGCTTTCAGTTCCGTCTGGGCCTCCAGCGTTTTTTCATCCAGGGGGATACGCGATTGCTCAAGTTCCTTTATCTTCGAGGACAGTTCCGAGCAGGTCTGTAGCGAGAGGGCCAATTGATATTCCTTTATGGTTTTCTTGAAAGCTTTGTATCTCTCGGCTTTTTTTGCCTGTCTTGATGTGGAATTCAGCTGGGAACGTACCTCTCTCAAAATGTCATTGATGCGAATTATATTCTGCTTTGTTGATTCCATCTTGCGGGAAGCGGAGTCTCTCCTTGTCTTGTATTTCATAATTCCAGCCGCTTCTTCGATGAACTGTCGCCTTTCCTCCGGTTTTGCTTCGACGAGATTTGCTATCTTCTCCTGTTCTACTATGGAGTAAGTCCTCGCGCCAACGCCTGCATCCATGAAAAATTCTTTCACGTCAAGGAGACGGCACGGTACCTTGTTTATGTAATATTCACCTTCACCTTCGCGGAATATCTTTCGTGAGACCGTAATTTCCCTGTAACCGGCATATTTTTCCGGCACCCTGTGTCCATTGCTTTCCAGAGTTATAGATACCTCCGCCATACCCACGGCGGGCGCGTCGTCGCTTCCGTTGAATATGACATCTTCCATCTTTTTTCCGCGGAGCACTGTGACACGTTGTTCACCCATAACCCAACGTATAGCGTCCACTATGTTGCTTTTCCCGCAACCATTAGGACCTACGATGGCATTAATATCACGGGAAAGATCAATGGGTGTCTTGTCCTTGAAGGATTTGAATCCTAGTATTTCCAGTTTCTTTAGTTTCATCTGTTAAAGTCCTGTGCCTGATGCCGGCATATTTAATCCCCGGGAATCCGCTTTGTTACCCCCACTAAAATGGGAACCCACCTTGTTTACACAAAGAAATCTACCAGAGTCGCAAGCCTTTGTAAAGAAAAAACACTACAGGATGTGTTGTCAAAAATCAGAGTACAATATATGGTATTCTACCTGGGCTCGGGAACCGCAGACTCATGTCAGTCCGGTTTTACGCGGAATGTATGCTATTTATGTCCCGTCATTATATCTGTCGGTCCGGCTCTATCCATGTCTTTAAGATTTGAAAACCCGGCTTGTATTAACCGGTCCCTTACTTCAGTCTCCGTGTAAGTTGGCGATTATGTTCAGGGCAAAGAGAGCGCCACATCGTTATTGGTAGTAATTTCGATATAAAAATTCCTAGATAGTTGATTCTACTTTACATAATGATCTGTTTTGAATATAGTTTTTTAAGGGGAATTAAAAGAATCCCCGGAAAAGATTGTATCGAGAGTTTTCCTCTCACAATCTTGTTCGAGTTATAAGGTGAATATAATGTTAAAGACTGAAAAAGATAAGCAATTACATACCATGACGAAGGAGTTTGGGAAGAGGGAGAAAACCTTCTTGTCGCAGATAATACAGGAGAGTACCATACCCACCCTGGTTGTGAAGACTATATTTGCACTCACTGGAACAAAGCCATGGAGAGCCTCACCGGTCATCCGGCTAAAGAGGTGGTTGGTACTGACAGACAGTGGATTGCCTTCTATTCAAATCCCAGACCGACTATGGCTGATCTCATAATAGATGATCTGCAGGAAGAGATCGTGAAACTCTACGAACATAAGTGTCGGAAATCACCTCTTATTGAAGGGGCCTACGAGGCAGAAGATTTTTTCCCGGGCAAAGGTGAAACAGGCAAACGGTTTTTTCCCGCAGCTCTTATTAAAGGGGATATTGATAATGCAAGAGATACTGACTGTGATGACTTACCTGGCTATCTGGTTGATCTGCACGAAGGTTGTGGAAATTCAGAGCGGATTTGTTACGCTTATTATCTCTCTTGGCGCAGCAGTGTCCGTCTATGTGATTTTCGCCGCCAAGCAATATGAAGATAGAAAGAATGACGACAGATAACCATGAACAAAACAGGTACTGACAATGGCTACGGGTCTTTCCTGGCCAACATAAGGATCCCCATATGGCTGACCATAGCAGCTGTTATTACATTTATCCTTATCATGGCTCTTACCGTCAATCATGTACGTGAGAGGGATATCGTAGAGCAGTTCAGCCGGCAGCAGACGGCCATTGCCAGAGGAACCGCCGCCGTGATAGAAGATCTTATTTCCAGTGTCGAGAAGAGCATGATAATCCTTTCCAGACTCCCATGTGTCACGGGAGTCATGCCTGAAACCACCAGACAGAGTATAAAGGTAATCTACGACAATCTGGATGGAAAGGTGGAGTTTATAGCGGTAAAAAATATAGATGGTGTGGTTACAGCCAAATATCCTCCCTCTATTTTCGAAGAAATGACGGATGAAAGCTTCGAGTCCAGTTCTTATTTTCAGGAGATAAAGAAAACGGGAAGAACGTATATAGGTGACTTGCAACTAGGACGGGAGGGAGAAGCAAAAAACAGAGTCCAATCTGTGGTCGTCGCCGTTCCCAAATATGATGCGGATGACAATTTCTCCGGAGCAGTATTTACAGGTCTTTCACTCTCAGCCATTATTTATCGATATATCAAAGCAACGAGTGAAACATCAGGCTGCGGCTGGATAATAGACAGCAGCGGAGCAACACTCGTACATCCTGACGAGGCCCATGCCTGCATGGAACCGGAAACGTTGGGAAACGCAAAAACCGTCGATGGAGCATCCCTGAGAGATGTCTTGGCTGAGGGAAAGGAGGGTTACAGCGAGTGCATGCTTCCCGTGGAGGGAGGGAAGACAAAAAAGAGTATTATAGCCTACGCCCCGGTTAACGCAGGCTCGGGACGCTGGTTCGTCGCGATCACCACACCCTATAATAAAATAGTCCTGTTGGCTCGAAAGGGTTTTATAAACATCATATTCTGGACCCTCGGATTTATTATCGTGGTTATCATCACAGGAATCTCGGTAGCTTACCTCGGCGTAAGGCGACTGCATCTCGAAGAAGAACTAAAACGCCTCAAAGAAACGAAGGTGTGGCAGGAAAAACTGCTGAGAGAATACAGTACAACCGAGGGAATTATCGAGGGCTCTCCGATCCCCTCCTTTGTGTTAAACAGGGAACACCGTGTCATCCTATGGAACAAGGCCTGCTCGGAATTGACGGGTTTTCAGGCCGAGGATATGATTGGTACAGATAATCATTCCATCCCTTTTTACAAGAAAAAAAGGCCTGCTCTCGCCGATATAATACTCGATTACGATATCAATGTTCTCAAAAAATATTACAGCACCAAAAGCATAAAAGAATCGGTAACTGTTAAAGGTGCCTACGAGTTCATGGATTACTTCCCGGATGTTGGAGGAAAGAACCGTTACCTATACTTTCTCGCTGCCCCGATATATGATGGAAAAGGAGAAATTATCGCGTCAATCGTGACCATTCAGGACGTGACACAAGCAAAACAATTACAACATGAATCTGAAAGCCATATACATCAGCTCTCCACGCTGTGGTCGATCTCCAGCGCGTTGAGCGCCTCGTTGGATATTGAGGAAAGGTCTCGGATTGCAGTGGATAAAATCATTGCCAGTCTGGACGTTGATAGTGCCGGGATTTATCTGAAGGAAGAAAAATCCAATTTTTGCGTTGCCTATTCTTTCGGGTATTCTGAAAGCTTTTATCAAACAGGAAGTACAGTAGGCCCGGATGGTATTGTAGGAGAAGCAGCCAGAGAAGGCAAAACTATTATTTTAGAGGATGTAACCATTGCAAACACCCCGTACATAGAATTTACACTAAATGAAGGGCTGAAGTCGGCTGCCTATTTCCCTTTGGTCTCAAGTGAAGAGATCTTTGGCGTGGTCAGGGTATCAAGCCATACCTCGCGCCGATTTTCTGATGAAGATAAGAGCCTTCTTGAACTGATTTGTAATCACGTTGCCCTCGCTATCGAAAACGCCAGACTCCACTATCAGGCGAAGATGTCCAGTCGAAGTCTGGAGCTGAAGGTAAAAGAAAAAACAAAGGAGCTGGAAGAATCATACCGTGAATTAAGGAGATCTGAAGAAAGATATCGAACCATGTTCGATGCAGATCCAAACCCGATCTTCATTATGGACATAAAGACATTGAAAATATTGGACATTAACGCAACCGCCCTCGATTGTTACGGATATTCAAGGGATGAATTCCTCGAAATGTCTTTCTCAGACCTTGGATACGACAAAGACCCTGAACTGTCAGAGGAACTGAAAAATTTCTCTCTGGATCATTCAAACTTTTACCCGAAAAGGATTCATCAGAGAAAGGGAGGAAACTATTTTTACGTCAATGTCCATATCAGTCCTGTGAGATTTATGGAAAAAGATTCTCTGATTGCGACTACTACCGATATCACCGAAAATGTGGAAAAAGAGTCCCAGTTGATTCAGGCCGGCAAGATGGCCACATTAGGAACCATGGCCGCGGGTATGGCCCATGAAATAAATCAGCCATTGAACGTCATTCAGGTCTGTGCCGATTTCTTTCTGAAAACGCTGAAAAAAGATAAGGAGATCAGCAGGTTGGAATTGACCACCATGGCGGATGAAATCGGAAGCAATGTCCAGAGGGCTGCCGGGATCATAAACCATATGAGGGATTTTGCCAGGCAGTCTGAAGCCGTGAGCGGTGAACTGAATATTAATGAACCGATTCGAGATGTTTTCAAGGTATTGGGTCAACAGTTGAGGGTGCACCAGATAGATCTTGAACTGGATTTGGATGATAAACTCCCCCCAATACTGGCGGACCATAACAGGATGGAACAGGTTTTTATCAATCTGGTAACAAATGCCATGGATACCCTTGATGAGAAGAATAAATCAGAAGATCAGGAGTGGAAAAAAATCCTGAAAATAAGATCATTCTCTAAGGATGGCCAGGTTGTCGTAGCAGTTTTCGATAACGGTATGGGTATTTCCGAAGAAATAATAGATAAAATATTTGAACCGTTTTTTACCACCAAAGATATTGGAAAGGGTACCGGATTGGGCATGAGTATCAGCTATGGAATTGTTAAAGATTATGGTGGTACCATTAATGTGAGAAGTAAATCAGGTGAGGGTACCACTTTTGAATTAAGATTTCCCATTATTACATAAACAAAGGTAAAGAAGATGTCTAAACTTTTACTTATAGATGATGAAAAGTCAATTGTCAGGGTTCTTTCCATATCACTGAGAAGCGATGGTCATGATGTGTTTACCGCATATAGCGGTGAAGAGGGTCTGGACGTTTTCCGGAAGGAATCTCCGGATATAGTCCTTACAGATATAAAGATGCCTGGCATGGGTGGCATTGAGGTCTTGAAGAGAGTAAAAGATCTTGATCCTGATACGGAGGTGATCATTATTACCGGTCATGGAGACATGCATTCGGCAATAGAAGCCCTTCAGCTGGGCGCTTCTGATTTCATAAACAAACCTGTTAGAGATGAAGTTCTGGCGATTACTCTTAAGAGGGCCGAAGAGAGATTGCTTTTAAGACAAAAGCTTAGGGAATATACCGAAGACCTGGAAAACATGGTTAGAATTGCTACTGAAGAGGTAAGAAGAAAGTCCGAATTTCAGGACAAACTGATTACCAGTTCTAATGATGGAATAGTGGCAACAGACGAAAAAGGGGAAATAATTATTTTTAATCCTGGGGCAGAGAAAATATTCGGCTACTCCAGACTTGAAGTTATAAGAAAAATGAATGTCCGTGATCTGTACCCCCCGGAAGTGGCGAAAGATTTCCAGCAGAGATTGAAGCAGGGGAAAATTGTAAAGGGAACAGACTGGAAAGAGTTCATGATTCCGGCAAAAGACGGCAAGATTGTACCGGCAGGGTTTTCAGGGGCTCTTCTCTATGAGAAAGATATGGTTGTCGGCAGCGTCGGTTTTTTTCAGGATCTCAGGGAGATTAAGTATCTGCAGCAGGAATTGATAAAGTCTGAGAGGTTGGCTGCTATAGGTCAGACCGTGACCGGTTTAGCCCACTATATCAAGAACATACTAAGCGGTCTCAAAGGGGGGAGCTATGTAGTAAATGTTGGTCTTGACAAAAATGATACCGGTAAGCTAAAAGCGGGATGGGCTATGGTGGAAAGGAATGTCGGGCGTGTATCCGAACTGGTACTGGACTTACTCACCTACTCCAGGGAGCGCGGGTCTGAGTTACAAAATTGTTTCCCCAATGAGATCGCTGAAGATGTATGTGAACTTATGGAGGTGAAGGCGAGTCAGAATCAGGTTGAAATAATACGAGAATTTGCCCCATCCATTGGCGAAGTTCATATGGGGGCGGATGCTGTTCATCGTGCGCTCCTTAACCTGGTTTCTAATTCCGTTGATGCATGTGTTTCCGATCTGAGTATGGACAAAGAATGGCAGGTTCGCGTAAAGATCGCTTTTGAAAGTAATGAGATGCTGAAATTTGAAGTTATTGATAATGGTTGCGGAATGAGCGAAGAGACCAGAAAAAATCTTTTTACCTCTTTCTTCAGCACTAAAGGCGGGAAGGGTACCGGTCTTGGTCTGCTCGTTACTCACAAACTTGTAGAGGAACATGGAGGTACAATAGACGTCACCTCACAGTTAGGAAAGGGATCTGCCTTTATCATCCGTTTGCCTTACAGCAAGGCAGATCATTGAGAAATTACGAAAACACCAAATCTTTATTGTGAATAAATAATTCCAGGGAGGATCTATTATGGGTAATAAAGTGCTTGTCGTCGACGACGATCCTGATATTATAACTTTTGTCGTTACTGTTCTGGAAGAAAACAGTTATACTCCTCTAGTGGCCAAAAACGGGGAAGAGGGGATGGTTAAAATTGCAGAAGAAAGACCGGATCTGATAATCCTGGATGTTCTGATGCCTAAACAGAGCGGCATCAAGATGTACAGGGAATTAAAAGGTGATGAATCTCTGAAGAATATTCCTGTTATTATTCTTTCCGGAATAGCCAAGAGGACATTTCTCCGCTCCCAGGAGGCCTTGACGGAATTTGGAAGCCAGCCCGTACCGGAGCCTGATGCATATATAGAAAAACCGGTTGAACCTGAAGAATTGGTGGAGGCGATAAAAAAGTTAATAGTTGAGTAGAACCTGGTGCCGGATTGAGAATGAGTCTTTCTGCAACCTAAAAAAGCAATAACATTAAAAAACCTTGAAGTGTTAAAGCCCCGAGTGACTGGCTTTATAAGATTGTGTGGGCGAGTTTAAGCCTTGAAACCAGCCTTAATCCCTGAAAAATGTATAATGGGTCGTGGAGGGAGACCATGGAAATAAAGAAGCTGCTGTTTGTTACCCAGTTCGAGGAGTTATGGTTTGATGCTTTAAATTCATTGATGGATCTCAGAAAAGCCGGCTTTAATCATGTGGTATTTATACACGTGATAGAGCGGGATAAGGTGGCAATGCGGCGTGGCAAGGGATATCTCAAGGACGAAGAAATAAAATTAAAGGAGATAGCCAATGTGCGCTTCATTGACTGGGCCGAAGCTCTTTATGAACAGGGGATTGAGGTTGGAGCCTATATGGTTGTGGGCGATCTGATTCCCAAAGTTATCTCCGCCGCGCAGGAAGAGGGTGTGGATCTCATCGTAACCGGCCAACATAAGCGTGGCAAAATTGAGGAACTGTACTCGGGTTCTGAGACCTTGGAACTTCTTCGAAGAACCTCCACACCGGTTCTTGTATATAAATATCTGCTGCCTTCCGGAAAGGTAAATGACAGACCGTTTGAGAGGCCGCTTTTTGCAACAGACTGGTCACATGCATCTGAAATGGCTGTAAAATATCTGATAGGCCTGAAGGAGATCATCCATAAGATAGAAGTAATCCATGTTGCTAATGAAAAGAGTTTCAAAGGGGTTTCCGCAATGGAGGTACAGAAAACCCGGAAGGAAAGCAGACAGAAACTGGAAGAGGTATGTGAGCTTTTTCGTGCAGAGGGGATAGACGCAACGGAACATCTTTATGTGGGTGATGTCGCAGAGCAGATCAACAGGGCGGCGCATGAACGCGGATCGAGCATGATCGTTGCCGGGACAACGGGAAGAGGCCCTTGGAAGGAGCGGTGGCTGGGGAGTGTCACCCGGAAATTAGCCGAGCAATCAGAAATTCCCGTCTTATTGATTCCAGCGCAAATTGAAACGGGCGGCAACTGAGGAAAATGAAATTACTGTACGCAACCAACATTAAAGACCAGACGCTGCCTTGCAACCTCATAGAAAATCTGTTGGCGATACGAAACGTTGAGCTTAAAGAGGTAGTGCTTCTACAGACAACGCCTTTTGACGAAGGGCTTCAGAACCTGTTGGGCGTGGGGATTAAGTATAGGATGCGGGTTGAAGAAGCGCTATCCCTGCAGCGGATTTTGAGTGTAGCGGGACAGGAAAATGCGTCACTTCTTATCGCCGATCTCGACAGGAAGACACAGAAGTCCTCCCGCACTTCTCTCATCAAAGGTTTGATTAAGAAATCTTCTGTGCCGGTTCTGGTTCTGAATGATATGTCAGAGCAGAGCAAAGAGTTGTTTGAGCATGTTATCTTTCCCACGGATTGGTCTCCGGCATCCGAGAAAGCCCTGACCTGTTTGATGGGTTTCAGCACGGTAATCAAGAAGCTTGATATTGTTAATGTCATAAATGAAAAGCTGACTGTAAAGGATATACGGGAACTGAAACAAAGGCTTGTGCATACACGTAAGCTGTGTTTGAATGAAAATATAGATGCCGAATCACATATTTATGCCGGCAAAACCGTGGAAGAGATAATAACCGCCTCTGAGGATTACAAAGCAACACTTATCGCCCTCGGGGCTGTTTCAAAGAAATCATTTTATAAAGAGATGTTCAGGGGGAATTCATCCTGCCGGGTCGCTGTAGAAGCGACTATTCCAGTTCTAATTATGCCATAAAAAGGATCCGATCTGTGGAAGTGACACTCTTGATACAAGCTACTGATGATTCGTTTCGCATTCTGGAAGATGCCAAGAGCCGGGCGAAAGAGCTATTGGATTCTGCAGGTATTCTGGAAGATGCCAAAAAACAGGCGAAGGGGTTATTGGATTCCACGGTTGGAGTAACGTCCGAAGCGCGGCAGATTGAAAAACAAAAAATACAGGCTCTCTTTCAGGGCGCGCAGGAAGCAAAGTTCGGCTTCCAGAATTTTGTCGCAACATTTGGTCTCTTGCTTGTGTTCTGGGTTTTGTTGTCGGGGAAGTTTGACTTGTTTCATCTTACCATCGGTGTAATCTGCTCCATCGTAGTTGCTTACTTAACACATGATCTACTTTTTGCCAATGTTCGTGTAGGAGAAACCTGGGTAATCGTCTGGCGATTTATCGCGTACATGCCGTGGCTGACCTATCAAATAATACAATCCAATATGCATGTCGCTTTACTTGCCTTGTCACCGAAGATGCCGATAGACCCTCAGATCCTTCGATTCAGCACAAAGCTGGAGAGTGATATCTCCTGGGTCGTGCTGGCAAATTCTATTACGCTCACACCGGGAACGATCACTATGGATATCAATAAGGGTGAGTTCTTTGTGCATGCCCTGGATAAAAAAGTTGCCGATGATCTCCATGAGGGAGAGATGGAAGACAGGGTTGCCCATATATTTATGGAAGCGGACCATATCTATATACAGGATGCCCTGGATGTTGCAAGGATATACATGGCACTGAGGAAGTGGGTGTAGGATGATACGTTCCAGTGAGAACATAATTATCAGGACGGTTTCAAGGGTTCTTATACCCTTTATTCAGATTTTTGCCTTTTATGTGATTGCTCATGGTCATTATAGCCCCGGTGGAGGCTTTCAGGGTGGTGTTATCCTGGGGGCAAGCCTGGTATTGTTACTCATAACGTATGGACCGCAGGAGACGAGAAGGCATATATCGGAAAAGAGCTTGATAGTATTTAGCAGTCTTGGTGTTCTTATCTATTCAGGAATTGGGCTTATCTGTCTGCTCCTTCTGGGGAACTATCTTGATTACGGCGAGTTATCCGGATTGTTGCATGTGGCGCCCGCTAAGGCAAGATCGTTGGGCATCTTAGGTGTTGAGATTGGTGTGGGGTTTACAGTGATGGCCATTATGTTTTCAATATTTTTTGATATCTCATCAGGGGGAGAACCGCCTGCTGATGAGAAAAAATAGCTTTTGATATGAGGAGTTACGATGAGTACTTTTTTTCTCACAATAGGTTTAGGATTATGCGTTCTTGTCTTTTGTGTTCTTTACCGCGTTGTCTTTGGCCCGGGTGTCTTTAACAGGATAGCAGCCCTTTCGGCTATTGGCACCAAGACTCTGATTATATTGCTCATTATGGGGTTTATCTACGGCAGGGTGGAGATGTTTGTGGATATAAGTATGGTCTATGCCTTGCTCAACTTTATAGGTGTCCTGGCCGCGGCCAAGTTCCTGGGAATCGAGACAGAATTATGATGAGCGGAGCGATTATATTATCGGCAATATTTATGCTGGGCGGCACCTTCTTTTTTATCACGGCGACTGTTGGGATACTCCGTTTTCCCGATTTTTTTACCAGGCTTCACGCGACCGGTAAAGGTGACACATTGGCTGTTCTCCTGTGTCTTATTGGTCTCGCCATTTATGAGGGGTTTTCACTGACTGCCCTGAAGATAGTGTTTATAGCAGTTTTCATGGCTCTGGCCCAGCCGACTGCGACGCATGCAATTTCCAGAGCAGCGCTGCGCGGGGGCGTTCAACCCTGGATGAAAGGGGAAAAGGAAAATGATTCCGGCATTTGATATTGTTATCCTTCTTTTTGTGTTGATATGCGCTATAGCCGCGATCACCATAAAGGACCTTCTGAGTGCGGTTATGATCCTTGGAGCTTACAGTTTTTTCATGTGTTTGATGTGGGCGGAGATGGGCGCCGTCGACGTCGCGTTTACGGAGGCATCCGTTAGCGCCGGCATAGGAACGGTTCTCTTAATTGCTGCGGTATACCGAACCACCAGGAGGTCGAAAGATTGAAGATATTAAACCTGATTGTTGTGATAATTACCGGAGTTATTCTTATCTACGGAACGACGGACATGCCCGATTGGGGTGACCCGGACTCGCCTGCAAGCCTTCACGTTTCGCCGAGGTATATCACAAAAACGATGGACGAAACAGCCACACCTAATATGGTAACCTCTGTGCTGGCCGACTACAGGTCTTACGATACGTTAGGAGAAACAACAGTAATCTTCACGGCGGGGATGGCCTGCATTCTGCTATTGAGAAAGAGACGAAATGGCAATGGTTGATTTTATCGTTAGCAAATACAATTACTGGATATATATCGTTTTGATGATGATCGGTTTCTACGCCATGATTGGCAAGAGAAATATGATAAAAAAGATTATCGGCATGAACATATTTCAGACAGCAATTATTCTGTTTTATGTGTCTATCGGCTGTAAAGAAGGAGGTACCCTGCCGATCCTGGAACACGCTCACGGACATGCCGAGCAAGCTATACAGGTTGCCGCTTATATAAATCCACTACCTCATGTGCTGATGCTCACGGCTATTGTTGTTATGGTTGCGACGCTCGGGGTTGCCCTTGCCATAGCCATAATGATCTACAAAAAATACCATACTCTTGAAGAAGATGAGATTCTAAAGGCTATTCAATGATAGAACAGGCGCCTGTCCTGATAGTGATTATCCCTCTAATATCCGCTTTTCTTACCCCCCTTATCGGGTGGGGAAAAAAAGAGTTATGCTATCCGTTTATAATCCTTGCCCTTACCCTTTCAGGCTTCTGTTCGGTTATTACCCTGTTGACGGTAATGAAAACAGGGATAATTCACTACCATATGGGGGGCTGGCTGCCGCCATGGGGGATAGAGTACGCTGTTGATTATCTCAACGCCTTCGTTCTTGTAGTTGTCTCCTTTATAAGTTTGACTGCGGCTGTTTATTCCAAAAAAAGTGTAGAGCAGGAATTGCCCGAGAAGACCGTCTATTTCTATACCCTCTTCCTTCTGCAGGTCACCGG
>CAZRUU010000009.1:0-17289 GCA_964603235.1 uncultured Syntrophaceae bacterium
CTGAGGATTGCCCGAATCACCGACGGATCTTCGATGAAGCTGATGATCCGCATGATCCCCCGACCTTTTTTTGTTTATCTTTATTGCATCAGGCTTTGCGTGGCCCCCAGAGTTTAAATACCTTCAGAAGGATCAATGACAATACCAGGATGCCGGAGAAGGCCAGAAGGGTGAGTTCCACGCTCCAGCCCCACAATACAGGGGCGCTTACCAAAAGCATGCTCCCCAGGATGATGGGTGCAGCGAATATGAGCATCAGTCCCAGTTCCACAGCCACAGTGGTCTTGAACTCCGGATCTGCTATCCTGAGCAGCAAGAGTCCGCTGGAGACTGTCCCGGTTACAGTGCCATATATGGCGACTGTCCTCTCGAGATTATAAGACCAGATCCTGCCTCCAAAATATACCACCACTAAGGTGGTTATTATCCCGTTTATAATGGCAATCAGTGAAATCGGGAGGATGTATTCCCATACGACCACCATCTGTACCGCTGTCACTGTAGATACGATCAGGAAATCCACTGCCCATCCAGTGACCCTTCGCTGGAGGTCAGGGTCGATCAGGTGTACTATGCCGATCTTTGCCATGAGCCATCTTATGACAAGGGCTATAATCATTCCGAAGAAAAAGAAAAAGCCCCATAGCATCTTGGCAATTTCAGGAGACAGAAATTTTCCCAGCATTGTTATCAGGATATAGGTCAGGACATAGACGAGCCCCACTAATGCCAAATGGAATGCAAGGGTGTCTACGTTTCCGGAGTGCATTGTAAGTTTGCCTGCCGGCTCCTTTTCCTGATCTTTTTGAACAATACCTACCAGAAAATCCTGAGACAAACCCCTTGGGGTTTGAGTGGCACGGCCTTTTCTAATCCCATGGTTGACAATGGGCACACCGACAAAAAAGGCAAAAAGAAAGCCGATTGCAGAAAAGGTCAGCCCTATTGTGGCGGCATGCGCAAAACCGAACCCCTCCCAGACCTTGCCGATCGACAATGCCTGGCCTGGGCCTTCTGTGAAGCCAAGCGGGGCAAGGAAACCAAAGGTCGGAAAGAGTTTTAGCCCGAAGATGCCAAGCAGCATTACGAACAGGCCGCCGATAATCGCCTGGGTAGAGATGCTCACCCCTTCTATAAGTGCCATCCATAATGGCCCCTTAACGAGGTCCTTGCCGCCTCCTGCTATCTTTTTCTCACTACCTGTGTATGTCAGCCCTACGGAGAGAAAAGAGATGTTGAAGAAGTGGTAGGCAAGGGTCTCCAGAAGGGATGTAGATAAATGGACAACACCGGTGTTTATGAGGATCAATCCCAGGATACCCCCTATCAGGCAGCTTGGGATGAGAAAGTGCTGGAAAAATTTTAATTTGGCCCTCAAGAAGACCCCGGCCAGAAGAAAGATCGACAGATATCCAAAGACAATGAATGGTTCAAAGGGAAAGGGACTCTCCATTTTAATACCTCCTAAAACATTTTATTCTATAGCCATTAGGCATGTATAAATTGATCGTGAAATTATAACACAGTATATTAATATATATAATAGGATAATAAATACATTCAAGTCACCATACTCGCGCTAAGAGTGATGCATTTGCAAGACAGAAACAGAAGAGGGGGAAAACAATCGATCAGCCGCATCGGTCAAAAGGCTTATGCCGGATGTCAAGATCTGACATATTCCCCATGCGGAATTTACAAAAACTGGTGTCGACGCAAAACCCCGCTGGGTTGAATATTACAGCCTTGATGCAACCACCAATGACCCCGGCGGCCAGGTGACTCACCAATCGTATTGAAGAGGTAGAGGGGATATCTCATGAAGGTCATTCACACATCAGACTGGCATCTTGGTCGCTCGCTCTATGGACACAAGCGCTATGACGAGTCTGCCGCCTTTCTCGACTGGCTGGCAGACCTGATCGATGAGGAATCTGTCGATACGTTGCTGGTGGCCGGGGATGTCTTTGATATCACTACACCCAGTAACCGAGCCCAGGGGCTTTATTACCGGTTTCTATGCAGGGTGTCTGCATCCTGCTGTCGCCATATAGTGCTGATTGCAGGGAACCATGATTCCCCTTCGTTTCTGGATGCACCCAAAGAACTTTTGAAGGCCTTGAATGTGTATGTGGTGGGCTCGATCACCGATAATCCTGAAGACGAGGTCATCACCCTTTTTGGTCCTGAAAATGTCCCTGAGGCTATTGTGTGCGCTGTTCCATATCTGCGGGATCGTGATATACGCACGGTTGAGGCAGGGGAACAGATTGAGGACAAGAATGCCAAACTCATTGACGGTCTCCAGATTGATAAGGCATTGCTTTTTGACGGTCGGAGTATAAAATAAGATCGTTTTGTATATCAAGGGAGAACTTGCAACAAAATGCAGACAAATGTTGGATGCTGTACCGAAGATTACGGAAAGGATGCGGCGAGCCGACTCTGGTCTTGAGAAACTTGAGTAAACGACGTTCTTGCTGATCGTTTTTCCCGTTCCGAAGGCCCTTTTGGGCATCATTCAGGCAAACCTCTCCTGCACACCTCAAATCATCTTCGGAGAATCTCCGAATTCTCGAATTGAATCGAAGCGTTATGCCTGGATATAGTCATCCCAGGTATATTCAGGGTCCCGATAAAGGTGATCGTCATTGGTGGGGAGTTGCGAGACATCATCCATGACGACTGGGTCTATCGGCCAGCCATTCCATCGCGGGGAAAACCTTTGTATCCTTGCCGTCTTTCGCTTTATAGACCACAGTTGCCTCCTGATCCAGGTATGTCATCCGCTCTTGTGAGAATGACGCACGGATGATGTATCTGGCCAGGTTCTCCATGGCCGTTTCATCCCGGGGCGAGATGCGGTTTCCGTAGAAAACATTGAATCCGGAATGCCGCCACGACGATAGCATCCGGATCATCTCAGCCGTGATTTTCCCTTTGGCCAAAAGCATCTTGAACACCTTGTGCCGGAAGATCGCCTCCAGCTTTTTCAGCCCCAGGGGAGGGGCGACACGAAACATGCCGTTGTCTCCGTAGAAGCATCCATCGGTGACGAGAATGTGGCAGTGGGGATTGAATCCGAGGAAATCGCCGAAGGTCTGGATGGCGATGACGGCGCCGGGGATGGGATTCTTCTCAGGAACCGCCTCCTGGATAAATATCTTCAGGGATTCCCAGGCACACCGGCTCAGATCATTAAGAAGTTCCCGATCGTACAGAAAGTAGCGGCGCAGGATCTTCGGGATACTGAAGACGAAATGCCGGCGGGGAATCTTTTTGAGGACATCCGTGCATAGCCACTCGCCAAATTCCACCACGCGCTTCTGGTGGCATGATGGGCAAAAATGGCGGCGCTTGCAGGAGAATGCCAGCAAGTATTCATGGCCACAGTCTTTACACTTCACACGGGCAAAGCCGTTGTGCGGGTCGCCGCAATCCAGATACCGGTAAATGACGTTTTCCAGATAGGGTCGCCAGAAGCCGTACTGCCGGGAGAAATGGTTATCATAGATCTGAAGAAAGGTCTCGAAATGGTCCTCCACACAGCGGTAATAATCCGAATCTTGCGGGTTTCGTGGGCGATAAATAGCGGCAGGTAGCGACACGATCTCTCTCCTTCGAGAATATCATGCCGCCATAATGTAGAACGTTCATGAAAGTCGTCCACATTTTCATAAATATCCTTCCAACATACTTTATGATCTATTAATCAAGTGGATAAGCTGCTAGAATATCACAATAAAGGATTTTTATGATAACCTGGCAATTGTGTGAATAATGAAGGTCTGACCCTTATGCTCTTTGTAATGTAAAATTTCCTCGAAAGGAGGCAAAAAATGACAGATGAAACTACAATCAGGGTGGCTAAGACGATCTGCAATCTGTGTCCTGCCAGCTGTGGCCTGGACATACATGTAGATAAAGAAAGGCTTGTCAAAGTAAAGGGGATGCCGGAGCACCCCTTCGGGCATCCATGCATCAAATCTCAGGCCATAATCGATTGGATTTATCATAAAGATCGTGTTACAGAGCCCATGAAGAAAGTGAACGGAGAGTTTCGGCAGGTCTCCTGGGACGAGGCCCTAGGATTCATTACCGACAAACTAAAAGATATAAAGGAGAAGGATGGGGCAAGGTCCATGGTTGTGCACCTTGGCTTCCCGTTCATAGGTACGGCAATTGAGCGGCTATCCCGACGATTCTGTCAGGTTTATGAATCGCCTAATTTCACAACAGGTGCCTCACTATGCTTTTGCGCCCGGATGTTAGCCCAGAGCATTACCTTTAATCACAATACTACGGTGCTATCTCCCTCCTACGATGGCAGTCGGTGCCATGTGCTGTGGGGGTTGAATCCCACTGAGTCGGGGCACTTACAGGCGGCGGCTGTCAGTCGCGCCCGCAAGGAAGGAGCAAAGCTGATCGTTGTGGACCCCCGTGTTATCCCGCTGGCCAAGCAGGCAGATATCCACGCACAGATCAGACCAGGCACGGATACGGCCCTGGCCCTGGGCCTGTTGAATGTCATCATAGGTGAGGGGCTTTACGACAAGGAGTTCGTCGAAGAGTGGACACATGGCTTCAAGGAGTTGGCAGAGCATGTGAAGAATTACCCTCCAGATAAGGTAGCGGAGATCACCTGGGTTCCAGCGGAAACCATCAAAAACATGGCCCGCATGTATGCCACCAGGAAGCCAGCCTGCATCTCACAAGGGGTCGCCTTGGATCACAGCAGCAACGGGATTCAAAATAGCCGTGCTCTAGCCTGCCTGACTGCCATCTGCGGCAACTACGATGTTCCGGGGGGCAACACATACAGCAAGACTTTGAGGCAGCAGAGCTTACAAGTGAGTAAGGGTATTACCGGGGAGATAGGGGCAGAGTACCCACTGTTTAGCCGATTCATACATGAGTCATCCTCAGCTCCTGTTACCAATGCCATTCTCCAAGGAAAGCCCTACCCGATCAAGGCCCTCATCATAAATGGCTCAAATCCTGTTCTTACCTGGCCCGAAACGGAACAGGTTAGGAGGGCATATGGGCAACTGGATCTCCTGGTCGTCATGGATATGTTTATGAACGAGACAGCGGAGATGGCCGATATCTTCCTTCCGGCCGCAAGCTTTGTGGAGTCAACGACGCTAAAGGATTATGCGCCCGTGAGTTTGCCTATGGCGGTATTGACCGGAGAGGTTATCAAACCGCTGGGCAACTCATGGCCGGACTGGAAGTTCTGGGTAGAGCTGGGCAGGAGGATGGGATATGAGGATTACTTCCCGTGGAACACCGATGATGAGCTCTACGCCACAATTCTTGAGCCAAGTGGCGTCACCGCGGAGCAGTTGAAGGAAAAGCCTGGAGGCTTATTCCATCACGGCAGTGAAAAACAAAGATATCTAGCGGATGGCTTTAACACCCCTTCGGGGAAGGTTGAACTGTATTCCGAGATCATGGAAGAACACGGTTATGACCCTCTGCCTACTTACCATGAGCCCTCAGAGAGCCCCATATCCACTCCCGATTTGGCCAAAGAATATCCCTTGATCCTTATCAGCGGTCCCAGGGTACGGGTGTACACCCACTCCCAGCTCCGCAATGTAGAGGTAATGAGAAAAAAGCATCCGGAACCCTTGGCCCAGATCAATCCTGATGCCGCCAAAGGGCTGGGCATTGTTGAGGGCGATGAGGTCATCGTTGAGACGAAGCGGGGCAGTGCCGAGATGAAGGCCCAGCTAACGCCCGATATCCTGCCCGGTGTGGTGAACATACCACATGGCTGGGGGCACAATGCAAACGCCAATCTCCTGACGAGTAGTAAGGATATGGACCCTATTTCCGGTTTCCCGGCCTTTAAATCGATGATGTGCAGGATAGCCAAGAAATGAATCATTCATGTGCGTGATGACAATGCCCCAGTGTTTGGTCTGTTTGCTGTCAAATATCAGACAGCGCTGAGATTCATCTGCGCCGCAATATCATCGCAAACAAGTTGAGCCGACTTGGCGGCACCCATTGAACCGGCATAACCATTCGGGCAGGCGGCATCGCCAACGTTGTACAAGCCGGCTATTGGTGTATTGTGGCCCGTATTTTTCCAGGAAGCGGTTCGAAAGCCGGGCCATTTGCCGCGATAGCACATGCGATTCAGTATGGTACAGCGCTGATCAAAGTTAGGAACTATCATCTCCAAGTCTTTCATAACTTCATCGAACTCAGCTTTTACGTTATCGACTTGAAAGGCATTGAGAGGCGCTGCCCCCACCGTGTACAGGTGGTGCCCCTCCGGTGCCAGGCCCGATGCTTCCATTGATGGGCAGTCAATCATATTGATACGCCTGGTGCCGCCGAATGAGATTGCCGAATAGTCGAAAAGTTGTTCGTCACTGGCGAAATGTATCCACAACAAAGCGGTGGGAGTCATGTCACGGTCTATTTTGCTGACATACGCATCGCTGAAACAGTCCCTCCCGGTTTTTTCAATCGTGGCGCTGGGGCCAAGGTTGCTGATTACAATAGGCGCGGAGAAATGATGCTCCTGGCCTTTCTGCCGGTAGTCCACACCTGTTACCCGTCCGTTTTCTGTATGGATTTTTTCCACCGACGCAGATGTAAATACTTCTCCATCCCCAGCTTCAATTAGGTTTCTCATCTTCTCCCATAACGCAAGCGAGCCACCCTCGATATAGCCGAATGTCAATGGGCCGATGACCTTGATGATATCGAAGTACGCACCTGCTGGCAATTCGTTGATGTTGACCGTTAACAGTGATGAAATGGTCGCCTGAAACATGCCGTGAATGCGCGGACTGTTCGTATATTGATTCAGCCAGTCTCGGAATGTGATCTCGTTTGACGGTGCCTGTTCAAACATCGCCTGGTTGAGGGCGTCAATGGTTTTTTCCGCTTCGTCTGCAGGTGCACACTCGCGAATAATCCGGCGAGTACCGCCCTCTTTCATATCGTAATAGGTGCCGTCAAGCCAGACAGCGACATTGGTCGAGGGTTTCACACCGGAAGGGATGCCTATCTCCTGGCAAACCTGCTCCATGTTACGGCCAATCGGGACCGCAAGTCCACCGACTGCGCACTGGTAGCCATTGCGATCAATTGTCGAAAACCTGCCACCAAGAGAGGGGCGCCTTTCTATTACAGCGACTTTTAATCCTTTGTTTACCAGCAGGCCGGCAGCACACATGCCGCCGATGCCAGCGCCAAGAATAATTGCATCAAAATATTTCATTTTTGTTTAAACCTCGTTTTTAAAGTTCGTCCAAAATAACCGACTGTTTGTCTCCCTCCAGCTACAACTCAACCCCGCTCGATCGCTATCACAGCCCGCCGGATTTTTCGCGCTGCAAGTAAGATTTCAAAACCCCGGATTGAACCGATAAACAACCTGAATTCAGGATGAGATCCGTCAGTTTTCGGCAAAACTTTCGATTAATCTCAGCTGTTGTAACCGGCTGGAAAAAAGGTAATATGAGCTGCAAAATAAAACTGTATTCATGCTATATTTCAGCGATCCATAGTATTCAACCCTACTGCTGTACAGAATCGCAGTGAGATCTGTGATAAATCCGGTTGGATCGAAACATAAACATTCTACTCTCAATCCAGGCTAAGCCGGATCAGGTCCGATTCGAACCACTCGCCGGCCTTTGGCCTCTCCACTTAAAAGGCCGATGTATGCTTCCGGCGCCGCTTCTAAGCCCTCGATCACCTCGGACCGATAGTGAAAGTCACCGGCCATTATCCAGTCCGCCATGCGGGTCTGGGCCTCAGACCATTGTTTCAGGTCGTCGAAAACCACCATCCCTTCCATACGCAAGCGCTTTTCAATGAAATAGGCGATGTTGTGGACGCCCGGAACCTGGTCAAGGGGAAGATTATAGTCCGCTGTTTGTCCGCAAATCACGATGCGTCCCCGCATCTTCATCAGGGGGATCATTTGATCGATAAAAGCGTTGCCGACATTTTCGAAGAGAACGTCCACCCCGTCGGGACAAACCTCGCGCACCGCTTCGAACAGATCGGCCGCCTTTGTGTAATCAATGATGTCTTCGATTCCGGCCACCTCTCTCAACCAGCCGCACTTCTCTGGTCCTACGTCGATGCCGATCACCCGGCACCCTTCGTTCTTCGCGATCTGGACCGCCGCCGATCCCACCGCGCCGGCGGCGGCGGTCACCAAAACCACCTCTTCCGCTTTGATGCCGCCCACCCGATGCAGCCCGAAATAGGCGGCCATCCCCGAGATCCCCAGGACACCTAGCCAGGCGTCCCAGGGAAGACGCCGGTCTGTGATTCGCATGATGAAACCCCGGTCGCTGCAGATCACGTACTCGGACCAGCCGACCGCCAGGCCGATCACCTCTCCTCGGGCGTATTTCGGGTGGCGGGATTCGACCACCTCGCCGATGCTGAAACTCTCCACCACATTACCCAGTTTGATGGGTGGCAGGTAGCCGATACCCTCCGACAGCCGTGAGCGGGTGCCGGTGTCTAAGGATATCAGGAAGTTTCGAACCAAGAATTGACCTTCTTCAAGATCCGGCAACTCGACCGTTTCCATCCGAAAATCTTCCGGGCGCGGTAAGCCTTCTGCATAACGGGCCAACACGATTTGTCTGCTTTGTACTGCCATTATATTTCTCCTTTGGTGGTCATGTATTGATAAGGCATTGCTTTTCGACGATAGAAGTATAGAGCAAGAGGAGGCTTTACGATGGAGATTTTTTCCCGGCCAGCTATGCATGACAGGCCTTTTATCATGATAACATCCCGCAAGCAGAATTTCGGCTTGCGGGTCAAAATCCGAAACTAAATTCATCAGATACTGAGGCAAAACCAGCAACAGGCAATGACTCCAACAGGACATATAAAACTACTCATGACACGGCCAATGCACAGTTTATTATGTACCTGGATCATCGTATTGCACGCCCTGTAAAATAATGTTACGGAGCATATGGATCCAGAACCTATTTGGCGATTCAGCTGTTACCGGAAAGGGCCCGGGCTTTTTATGCCCGGGCCCTGTTCTCGGCCTCATTACTTCTAACAATAACACTGTCTAGAGACCACACAACATCTTCATTTCTGAACTATTTCTGTGGTGTCTTTGGCTCGCGGATCGGATCAATGATTTCAAACCGTTTCTTCTGACCATTGGCCCTGAGAATAAGACTTGAAAAACTACTGACATGCCGCTCCGGCCCGAATGTGATATTCGGACACAATCCACCCATGTCGAAATCATTAATACTTTCAAGGGCTTTTACAAAGCTATCGGGTGTCAGATCCCTTCCGGCAAGTCTCAAGCCCTGAACGCAGGCCTCGATATACGCCCATCCTGCCAGATACAGATAATCAGGGTATGCCGGATTTCCCAAGGTTTTCTCATAGTTGCCATATTTCTTGGTAATCTTCTTGATACGATTGATCCCGGGAAGATCCATCCACCCGGGGGCAAACGGGGTAACGAGCATATAGCCATCGGCACTCTCACCGATAATGGCAAACAGTGGCGGCACCCCGGTAGTATTGTTGGAAATCAATTCGACGTCCCAGCCCATAGTCACTTTCTGCTTAATAATAGACGCAGATTGTGGCAAATAGGTCCACAGAAGGATGAAATCGACTTTTGCCTCTCTCATAGCATTCATATGCGGCGAAAAGTCAATGGTTCCCGTCTTATAGGGAGCTGCTTTGACAAGGCTTGAACCCATAAACTTGGCAGCCGCACGAGCACCTTCAAGCCCTTCTTTGCCAAAGCCGTCGTCCTGATAAATTATACCCATACGGGCCTTGGAATTTTTTTCCAGGATATACTCTACGGCCCGACTTGCCATACTGTATTGTACCGTATGTGGTACAAACACCCACTTGTTACCCGGGTCATAGAATTTTTTGTTTGCCCCATGCGGCATCAAAACAACCTGGTTCTCCTCACACAGCGGCAGGATGGAACTGGAACCCGCGCTACCCAGATTCATTGCAATTGCAAAAATCTCATCCTTGAAGATGACTTTTTTGGCGGCGATCATGGTTGTGCTGGGTAAGATACCGTTGTCCTCAACAATGAGATTTATCTTGCGCCCGTTTATTCCACCTGTATCGTTTACCCAGGCCACATAATCTCGACCTGCATCAGCTATCGGAGGTCCCCCGTATTTACCCGGCCCTGACAGATCCACCAGGCAGGCGATTTTTATCTCAGTATCGGTGACACCCCGCACATCCTTTGCCCAAGACCCATTGGGCATAAAACATAATAACCCGATAACCAGAACCAAAAGACTTACATCTCTCATCCTCATAACGCACCTCCTTTTATTTTGTAAAAGCTTATTGATTACTCTCTATCATATATATACGTAATATAATAGTTCCATTGATTCCCCTCAATCAATATCAGTATTTAAACGGCCATGTCTTCCAGTAGACTTTGATACGCTGATATATTCCTACTAAACCGCGTGGTTCAAACAAGAGTGTCAGCACAATAATCAAACCAAAGATTCCTAATTTAAAGTCGACAATCAGACCGCTGATTGCCGGGCAACTTTCTTTAAACACATCCGTGAAATATACAATCCCATGGGGAATTCCGGTAATTAGAATGGCCCCCAGAATTGATCCCAAGATTGTGCCCAACCCTCCCATAATAATCATGGCGATATAGGCGATGGAAAGGGAAAGATCAAAACTTCCCGGCACAATCCATTTCTGATAATAGGCCATGATACAGCCGGCAATACCAGCGTAAAATGCACTTATAGCAAAAGCCATCACCTTATATTTGGCCAACGGAATTCCCATTGCTTCAGCAGCAATATCTCTATCTCTGATGGCTACAAAACACCGTCCGATCTTGGTTCGGGCGATATTTTTGGCAAATATCACAGCAATAGTGGCAGCGGTCATAATCAAGAAGTAAAACTGGCGCTCAGTTCGAACCGTAAAGGTGCCGAAGCTGATCTTCGGCACCGCCATTCCCATATCTCCCTGAATCAGATCCCAGTGAAACAATATATATTCTACAATGAAACCAAAGGCCAGAGTACCTAAAGCAAGATAAAGCCCTTTGAGCCTCAGAGAAGGAATTCCTACGACCATTCCTAACAGAGCGGCCATGAGTCCGGAAAGGGGCAGTGAAATCAGAAAAGGTACTCCCAGTTTGGATGCCAAGAGCGCAGCAGTGTATGCTCCTATTCCTACAAATGCCCCATGACAGAGAGATATCTGTCCGGTATAACCGGTCAATAGATTCAAACCCAGAGCTCCGATTACGACAATCCCAATCTCATTCAAGATGCTTAATTGATAACGAGAGACAAAAAACGGCGCCAGGATCATGCTCACGATAAAAATTGCCAGCCAAGATTTTACCCATAGGTTCTGGAATAGTGCCCTGTCGGCCTTATAGCTTACTTTGAAGTTGCCACTCAATTGCTGCACCTATACTCTTTCTACTTTTTCCTTGCCGAAAATACCATGCGGCCTTATCATCAGCACGATAATCATAATGGCAAAGGCGGCCACATCCTTGATATCCCCAAAATAAAAATTGCCGAGTTCCATCCCGCTCAAATAGTTTGCCGCAAATCCCTCAACAATACCGATAATTGCACCCCCGATTATTGCACCTCCGATGCTTTCCATCCCACCGAGAATCGCGGCAGCCATAGCCTTTATCCCTATGTGGCTCATGGCGAGGCGGACGAAACTCTGTTCCGCCAGAAACATGCCGGCTACCGCTGCCACTACCGTACCCAGGGCCCATGCGATCATATGAATCTTTTTGACATTTATGCCCATGAGACCTGCAGTATCCGGGTCCTCGGCTGCACCCCGCATAGATATACCCAGCAGAGAACGATTAAAAAAGATCAGGAAGAGGATGAAAAGGATAATTGATGCTGCAATTGTGTACATGGAGCCCTGAGACAAAACCAGCTCCCCGACCGAAAGGGTCTTCTGGGTAAAAGGCGAAACTATTGAATAAACATCATGCCCCCATATCATGCCTGCCGTGCTGGTAAGGATACTGGCCAACCCCACCGATATCATTATAGTCGTGAATAAAGGCTCCCCTAACATTTTCCTGAAGAAAAGCGTATCGATAACCCCTCCTAGAATGGCCCCCAGAACAAGCGCAATCAAAAAGGCGATCACATACGGAACGTTAAAAAGCATGGCAAAAGTATAACATATGAACGCCCCGAACATGGCAAGTTCACCATGGGCAAAATTGAGTACACCTGTTGACTTAAAGATCAGAACAAAGCCAAGCGCCAGCAACGCATAGATGGCCCCCATCGATAAGCCGTTAAATAGTATTTCAATAATCTTTTCCATCCTGCCTCCGAGTGGTACATTTCATGCTACAGAACATATCCTTATTTTAACCCATACAATTCATCAATTTCTTTTTTGAAACGTTCGGCTATCACTTTTCGTTTTACCTTCTGAGTTGCTGTCAACTCTTCATCATCCTGATCCAGTTGTTTTTCCATAATTCTGAACTTTTTAATAGCTTCCACCCTTGCGAATGCATCATTGGCCACATCAATTTCATTTTTAATTAATTCAAACACAGCCTTATTTTCGGCCAGACTCTTGTAATTGGTATAGGCGATCTTGTTTTTCTGGGCCCAGTTGCCCACATTATCATATTCCAACTCAATCAGGGCTGACAGATACTTTTTCCCATCTCCGATCACGATCGCTTCTTTTATATAGGGGCTGCACTTGATTTTATTTTCAATCTCTGAAGGAGAAATATTTTTGCCTCCAGAGGTGATAATAATATCTTTTTTACGATCAACAATATACAGATGTCCATCCTCATCCATTTGACCAACATCACCGGTATGCAGCCAGCCGTCCCGGAGAATTTCAGCAGTCGCTTCAGGATCACGGTGATATCCGTTAAATACGGCATCACCCTTTACAAGAATTTCTCCATCATCGGCGAGCCTGCATTCCATAGCCTCACAGGGCTCACCGACGGAACCGATTTTTATTTTATGGTGCGGCCCTGAAATAACACCACATTCAGTCATGGCATACATCTCAACTGTAAAAACCCCCATGCCCCGATAGAAGCTCAATACTTCCGGAGCAATCGGAGCTCCCCCGCTCATCAGACAGCGGGTGCTCAGCATGCCGAGCTTGTCGCGCGCAGACCTGAAGCACCACAGATACCCCAATGCATATGCTAAGAGCCATGGAATAGGAACACGCTGTCGATTAAGCCTGTAGCGGGAAACCTTCTGTCCTACGGGTTGCCAGAAATGATACATAAACCTCTTGAATCGGGTAGAGTCCTGAAGCTTAATCTGTACGTTTGAATGCATCTTTTCAAGAATCCTTGGAACAGCGGCAAAAAAGGTGGGCGAAATCTCCTGAATGTTTTGCTGAATCGTATCAATGGACTCAGCAAAATTAATCGTGTATCCGAAAACCAACGGCATAGCCACGGAAAGAGCCCTCTCCAGGATATGACAAAGCGGCAGATAGGATAACAGCGAGTCTTTTTCAGTAAAATGCAGAATTGGTTGCATTCCGTATAGAATACCATGGATAAAACCGCAGTGATTTATCATGGCTCCCTTTGGATGACCGGTAGTGCCGGATGTATATACAATCAAAGCGACGTCTTCTGGTTGTGTAAGATCAATGAGCTTTTCATACAGCTCGGGGTCTTGTTCATTTACCTGAGAGCCGATTGTTTCGACTTCCTCGTAACTGATGAGTATAGGATCATTGTAGTGCCGGAGCCCTTTCGTATCGATTACAATAATAGATTTCAGCTCGGGCAGACTATCCTTGACCGCGAGAACCTTGTCGGCCTGTTCCTGATCCTTAACCACCACGAAACGTGACTGCGAATGTTCAAGTATATAGAGCACCTGTTCTGCGGAATTGGTGGGATAAATGCCGACCGATATGCCCCTGAGACTCTGAAAGGCGAGATCAGCAAAGATCCATTCGGGGCAGTTCTCCCCCAAAATTGATCCATGGTCACCCTGGACCATGCCCAGGTTCTTCAGGCCGAGGGCAAAGATTCTCACACGCTCCAGATACTGGTTCCAAGTTATCTCCTGCCAGATACCCTTGTATTTCTCACGCATTGCGACCCGATCCCGATAGAGAGCGGCCTTCTCCACAAGCAGTCTGGGTAACGTTTTCGCGGCATCATTCATTTTTCAGACTCCCCAAACGATATCAGAATAGACTTTAAAGACTTCAGCCCTTGGTTTCTCCCAGGTAAGCCTGAATTACCTCGGGATTATTTGCCACGTCACCCGGCAATCCCTCCGCGATCTTGGTCCCGAAATTCAAAACAGACAACCGGTCTGAAAGATCCATCACCAGGCCCATATCATGCTCGATAAGCACCACGGTAATGCTCATCTCTTCGTTGATATCAAGGATATAGCGCGCCATATCTTCTCGCTCTTCAAGATTCATACCGCTTACCGGTTCGTCAACCAGGAGAATCTCAGGCTTCATTGCCAAGGCACGCCCCAATTCTACACGCTTTTGAAGCCCATATGAGAGACTCATTACAGGTGATTTTCGTACGTTTTGCAGATCAAGAAATTCAATAATCTCCTCCACAATATCGCGACTATTGACCTCTTGTTTAAGACATCCCCCTACATATATCATCGCCCTAAACAAACCATAATGCATGTGAAACGAACGGGCCGACATCAGGTTGTCGAGCACGGTCATACCTTTGAACAATTCAATGTTCTGGAAAGCCCGGGCAATACCTAACTGCGCAATTGTATGGGGTTTCATTCCCATTAGTTCACGGCCCTCAAAGGTGATACGGCCCTTCTGGCCGCGATATATCCCGCTGATACAATTGAATAGAGTAGTTTTCCCGGCTCCGTTCGGTCCTATTATAGAGTAGATCTCTCCGTGACGGACTCCCAATGATACATCCTGGATTGCCCGGATGCCGCCGAAACTCATGGAAAGGTTTTTTACCTCTAGTTGCAGGTTCGCTGTTTTACTCATGACAACCATCTTTTTCTGCGTTTGTAGTGCTTTACGTCACGGAAACTTTTTTTGGTCCCCACAGCTGTAAGTCCAAGGTAAAATTCACGAATATCTTGATTTTCAAGTAATGCTTCACTTGTACCCTCCAACACGATCCGTCCATTTTCAATAACATAACCATAATGGGCAATCGAAAGCGCCATATGGGCATTCTGTTCAATAAGCAGAATAGACACCCCTTCTTCCCGGTTAATTCTCGCTATAATTTCGAAAATTTCTTTTACAATCAGGGGGGCAATGCCCAGCGAGGGCTCATCCATCATTATCAGTTTTGGTTGGGCCACCAGCGCCCGGGCTATGGCTAGCATCTGCTGTTCGCCACCGCTCAAGTACCCTGCAAGCTGGGCTTTACGTTCTTTTAAAATCGGAAAGTAGCTATAGACCATCTCCTGATTTCGTATAAAATGCCTGCGGTCTGTCAAACTATATGAGCCGATCATGATATTTTCTTCAACGCTCAATTCTGCGAATATGCGCCGTCCTTCGGGTACCTGCAAAAGACCACGATTAACGATCTGGTAGGGTTCTGCGTCATTGATCATTTCACCATCGAATTCAATCTGCCCGTCTTCAATTTCAAGATTTAATGTCTTCCTGATTCCGGATACTGTATTGATGGTGGTAGTTTTGCCGGCACCGTTCGCACCTAGGAGGGCTACTATTCTTGCCTCGGGAACCTCAAGGGAAATTCCTTTCAGGGCCAGGATAATATCATTATATGTTGTTTCAAGGTTTGTTATCTTCAGCATAATGATTTACGTTTGCCTGTCTTTTTTGTTTTCCACGGCACACCTCCAAATTCTTTTTTCTTTATCACTAACTTTTCGGTGTGTCAATCATCTTGGGGAAATTTCAGCTTTGTATGTAAATATTTCAGATATTAATTTAATATCTTTATGAATATTTCTGAGGAATTCTTTTTCACTCTTCCCGGGTGTTTTTCTGTATGTTAACAAAATCCCATTTAAAGCAGCAATAAACGTGATAGCAAGGGTTTTAGTATCGGGAAAACTGGCAAACCGTTGTATATGCTTATCTATTTTATCCAGAAATTTCTTGTTGTTATCTGTAATTTGTAGTAATAGTTCACCTTTCATAGAACCAACAATCATGAAATAAGCCCGCATCTTTAAATTCTGCTCTTCATTTATAAAATGATCGATCGTTGTTATGGCGATTTCTTCAAAAATCAAATCTGTTGAGCCTTCTAAAACATCAACCAACTTTTCAAAAAGCCGGTTGTTACTTCTGATATGGGCCTCGACATACAAGGCCTGCTTGTCCGAAAAATACCGGTAAATAGAGGTGGGAGTGATGCCAGCTTCATTTGCAATATCTTTCATTCTCACCTGATGAAAGAGTTTTTCTGCAAAAACCCTCTCGGCGGCATTGATAATCAGGGTTTTTCGATTTTCTCGCTCCCATTCCTTCAAGGTAGTAAAATCAGTTGGCACATTTACAGGGTTACCTTTCTCTCCTACGTCCATAATTTTTTCCTTTCGAATACCCCCACCCCTAAATTAATCGTACTACTAATATTTGTTTCTTTCGACATGCTGTTCACTCAATATATTTATTTTATCACTGTTTACAAAAAATCAGTAATTTCTGGTTAGAAAATTGCGTATAGATTTAAGAAAATAATTATAAAAAACTGTTAAATGAACTGAGATCTGCTCCTTCAAGCACAGAAACTGCTTATAATTTCAAAGAACCAAATGACCAAAACTTATATGCAAAAACTTAACCGGAAATTACTGACAAAAAATATATCAAATTTATTTATTCTCCATTCTTTCACTCACAATACCACGATTAATGATACTTATTAGAATCATACCAAGTTTAATAAACCGGCCAGCGAATCTTTAAGCTCTTCTTCGGTTGTATCTCCCTCAAATAATACCAGCGAATCCCTGAGGTAGCGCTGGGCATCGTATTCGTTTGCATAGCCATACCCGCCAAGTATCTGAACACAATCCATTGATGCGCTCCGGGCTGCCTGGCTGGCGCAAATTCTGGCCATGATCGCCTCAGCTAAAAAACTCCCTTCTGTATCAGCAAGCCAGCAAGCCTGGTATAAAAGATTTTTGGCTGCATTAATCTTGATTGCCATATCGACAAGCATACACTTTACTGAACCGAAATGAGCAATCGGCCTGCCGAACTGCTCGCGTTCCTTGGCATATTTTACCGCGTAATCATAGG
>CAZRUU010000010.1:0-15845 GCA_964603235.1 uncultured Syntrophaceae bacterium
TGGCGTTTTCTCAATTCCCTATGAGGGAATTTTTATAGCATCTCGTAGATACCGGCGGCCCCCATACCACCGCCGATACACATGGAGACGATTCGCGAGTTTCCTAGGCGTTATCGGAAAACCATTCAAAAAATAATTAGCAATTTGCAACGAGTCTTAACCCGAACGGTCTTTAATAAAAATGTCTCAATATTAATGCCAAGTTTTGGAATGTCTCGTGTTGGTCCGTTTAAGGGCGTTAAATATACCGGAGGTTCTGTTGTTGATCCTAGTCGTATTATCGCAAAGTGTTGGAGAGCAATTGGAAATGATACAATACAGTTAAGAAATTTTCTCAATGGTCAAACTGTGAGCAAGCATGAACCACACTCATTCAGTTCAAATATAAGTCTTCACATAGGTTGATCGGGCCAGATCATTGAATGCGGGATGAAACATGCTACTACCTGACAGCTTGTTTCCCGCTCGTCCAGGCGAATGGCTTCTTCCTGTACTCAAGGGTTGCCGTATTTTAGTAAATATGCATAACTTCTTTTGGTAATCAGTGACGCAGGGCGTTATACAAAAAATTTAAAGTTACTTGTAAAAAAGGAATTTGATTAAAATGACAAAACGAATAGGGATTTTACACTTCTCCCCAACAAGTACAACAAAAAAAGTATGTACGGCCATCGCTATGGGAATGGGGTCAAAAGATTTTCAAGTTTTTGATATGACTTTTCCTAGAATCAGAGAATCCATAATTGATAACCCCAAAACTGTTTTTGAGAATATAGATCACTTGATTGTCGGTGCTCCTGTCTATACTGGTAAGCTTCCACTTCAAGTGGTGGAATGTGTCAGAGCCATTAATGGAAACAGAAAAGAATCAACTGCAATAGTAGTATATGGTAATAGAGACTATGGCATTGCTCTCATTAGGATTATTGATTTCTCCTCTGTTCAATCGGGAGCTTTTTATCATTTATATTCCCATTTCAAATATGATATGGCGAATCATCGGAGAGTACACTTCTTGAAGAATATCAGGTGAGAGGAAGTATTCTTTGTGAATCCCGAATGTGTACTTGATCATCTGTTTAACCGTTTTTTCCACAGAACCCGCTCTTCGGTATACCGCTTTTATCATGGCGCAGAATTGGTACGATGTCTGAATTGTCTCGGATATAAACTCTCTTGCCTCAGGACCGGTAACATAACCATAGTGATCAGCGCATAGATAATCGACATCTAATGAGTTTAATTTTCTGAGACTTTTCTGAAACTCGGTATAATTCCAATTTCCCGACGTGATAATGCTGTTCTTAAAAGGTATTCCTCCACTATCCGATGGGAAGAGAGCTTTGATCTGAGGGATATAAGCGGATATCGAGCACTTCGAATGCCCGGGTGTTTCAAGAATTTCGATGTGAAATCTTCCCAGATCGATGGAATCACCTTCAGAAACGGTAATTCCATCTAGATCGTTACCCCAGAGTAGATCATAGCGAGTAAGATCAAAGGAAACGTTCAGCAGTTGCATCTCAATGGTATTGAAGGAGTTGATCTTATGTATCTCTTCTATATCTTGCAGTGTCTCCCAAGCATAATGTGAAGCGTACACTGTCAGGTCTTTAAGACGTTTTTTGAACATTGGTACAAGGCCGACATGGTCGAAGTGACTGTGGAGTATCAACAATTTTTGTATCTTGGTTTCATCGATAGCAAATTCTTTGAGCTGGGTTAGGACATCGGGAGTAATGTAACTCATACCACCGCTGATGATCATAGAACAGTCTGATCCCTCAACGAGGTAAATGCCGGATTCCTCACGGCCAAGATACCACATGTGCTCACATATTTTCCCGGGGTTTCGATTTCTCATGCGAATTACAATATGGCTCCTTTCGGTTTATTAATATACTGCACCCAGCCGATAGAGTAAGCATGAATCGTACCACCGTAAAGATAATCACGGGTAGCGGGTAATGCGAGACAGACAGTGTTCAAGAAAGGTTTTTCCTTCGATAGCGGAAGGTATGGTGGTTAAGATTGAGAAGTTTCGCCGCCTTGGATTCATTCCCCTTCGAGATGCGTAATGCCTCAAAAATATAGTGTTTTTCCAAGGTGTTTTCAATTGAGGAAATATCAACTCCCGTCTCTGTCAGGGGCGGAAAGGAAAAATTATTCTGGTTGAATGTGTTGGTTTCCGGAATACCGAAATCTTTTTTTTCTATAGAGGGCTCTTGCGCTATCAGGACGGCACGTTCGATCATATTCTTGAGTTCTCTGACGTTCCCGGTCCAGTGATGGGCAGTAAGCGCCCCTATTGCTTCATCTGAAAAGTTGTTGAATGTCCTGCCAAATTTGTCAGAGAAATGAAGCAGGAAGTGATTCGCAAGGGGGAGAATGTCATCGGGACGTTCATTCAACGAAGGGATGGTAACAACAATGACAGCAAGGCGAAAGTACAGATCCTGGCGGAAGAGACCTTTATCTATGAGGGCAAAGAGGTCTTTATTGGTGGCGGAGACTACTCGTGTGTGCACTTGCAGTTTTGTGGTTCCTCCCACCCGATAGAACTCACCCTCTTCAAGGAAACGAAGGAGTTTTGCCTGTGCTTCCAGGCTGAGGTCTCCCACTTCATCCAGAAAGAGAGTTCCTCCTCCTGCTGCCTCTATGAGGCCTTTTTTACCGCTTGCGCTGGCACCACTGAAGGCACCCTTTTCATACCCGAAGAGTTCGCTTTCTATCAGGTTTTTCGGGATGGCCGCGCAATTGACCGTTATAAAGGAACCCTTAAAATTAGGACTTCTATAGTGAATGGCGCTGGCGATCGGCTCTTTCCCTGTTCCGGTTTCACCGAGGATCAGTATAGGGGTATCGGGGCTTTTTGCTACCATGCCGATAAACTTGAGAACATCATGTAGCGCATTACTCTCAGCGACAAAACAGGGTATATTTTCTGCCAGATATGTTTCCTGGAGGTTCTGGACTTCCTTGCGTAATCTGATAGTACTGAGGGCATTACGAATGGTAATTTCAAGCCCATCCATAACGAGGGGTTTTACGACGTAATCATATGCTCCGAGCTTCATGGCGGAAATGACTGTTTTGACATCCTCATAGGCGGTTATCATAATGACCAGGATATCAGGATATTTATCTCTGATATGGTGGAGAGCCTTGATTCCGTCCATGCCAGGAAGCCCGATGTCAAGGAGTATCAGATCCGGTGGATTTGATGGCATCGCATCGAGGGCAGATTCCGCAGTTGCAAAGGCGTGTATAGAATATTCAAATTCGAGGGACAGGTGGATACCGGCTCGTATTATTTCATCGTCGTCAATGATATATATGGTGTATTGAATCATGCCGTTTCGTTTCCTTGTGTGATCGGAATCTGAAAAATGAATTCAGTTCCCCCCCACTGACTGTCGTGAACCGTGATGGAAGCCTGATGATCGTTAACAATACGCTGGCATATACTCAGGCCGATACCTGAACTGTCATGTTTCGTTGTATAAAAAGGTTCAAAGATCTTGTCTCTGAGGTTATGGGGAATACCGGGACCCGAGTCGGCAATTCTGGTAACAATGATATCATGTTCGCATGCAGTTTTGATTGTGATTACTTTCTCACCTTCTGTGTTGCTCATTGCTTCCGCGGCGTTCGAAATGAGGTTTAAGATCAGTTCCTCGATCAATTGGGGGTTGAGGAGAACGTCGGGGAGATTTCCATCGACATCCACGTCAAGCGCGACTTTACTTTTTCGCAGGCTGACGGAAGAGAGTTCAACTGCATCAAGTATGGGCTTTTTGATATTTCCCGAAATGAGCTTATGCTCAGTCGGTTTGGAAAAATCCATTACTCTTTTGATAACAGATTCGATTTTTTTTGATGCGGAATGCATCTGCTTATAGATTTCAGATACCTTTTCCGGGGTGCTGCCATGCTCATGGGATTTTTCAAGGAGATTCAAATAGATGTTGATCCCCGAGAGAGGATTTCTTATTTCGTGGGCAATGCCGGCAGCCACCCGCCCCAGGGATGCCATCTTGTCCTGGATCTGCATCAGTTGGTCTAGCTCCTTGTTTCTGGTTACGTCCATCATATTCAACATGATAGCAGCTTCCCCATCGTATTTGATCGATGTTCCATAGCAGTGGACCCATCTGAAGTTTGAACCTGTATCGAGGGGAAGCAGGCGAAATTCGATATCAATGGAGTCTGTGGCATCTGAGGCAATATCCCGCAAGCGTTGCTTCACTTTACTGAAGTCATCCGGGTAAATCATTTCCAAATCGACGTAATGTGTCTGCCGGTCTGATTGTCCGAACAACCGCTGGTGCTCTTGATTGCTATAGACGGTGGTGCCGTTCTGAATGATAGAGATCCCTGTCGGGGAGTTTTCTGCGAGATCACGGAACCGTTGTTCGCTCTCGCGCAATCTATCCTGGTTATTCTTGTGTTCCATCAACCGCAACATCCCCTGCATAAGCAACGTCAACTGCCGGACATCCGACTGGTCATAATCGTTGCTCTTGTTCGCAACTCCCGCGATGGCATAAATAGTGTCATTGTTGAAGAGGGGGATGCCCATATGCCGACTCAGCGGGACATGATCCTGCGGATATCCTTTTTTGAAGTAATTCGTGGTCGTATAATTATTGGTTACAATTGGACTGCGTTGCCGGATGGGTTCGCCCCACAGTCCCATACTGTCAAGATCAAAGACACGTGATGGGTTTTTAATGTTACATTCTTTGGTGCCCTTGGCTGAACATGAGTACAGGGTAGCCGTTTTTTCGTTTTCATTAACGAAGGCGATATAACCGTCCTTGCTTTTTGTCAGGTTGATTCCCTCCTTGAGGGCATAATTGACAATACACTGCAGGGAAGCCCCAGCGGCCATCTGATTCAGCTTCAGCTGTGCCTCAAGGCGCGCTTCATCGAGACGCAGTGCTTCTTCATTCTTTTTTCTTTCGGTGATGTCAAGATATGAGGCGATACTCTGACTGGACCCTGCAATGATGGCGACCGTTGCCATAATGTTCTTGATATTCCCCTGTTTGTCTGTGAAGTTGAATTCATAATTCCGTGGGACAAGTGGCGGCGCGATTCTCCGGACGGTATGGTATGTCAACATCGTATCCAGCATCTCTTTATCCGCCACGAAGGTATTCCAGTTTATCTTTCCCTCTATCTCTTCCTTGGAATAACCGGAGAGTTTTTCAAACTCCCGATTGGTTAAGGAGATGGTCATATCGTTTTCCGAAATGATCATTGCTGTTCCGGTACTTTCAAAAATGCTCCGGTACTTGTACAGATCTGCGGAGGTGATGTCCTGGTCTCGTAGTGTTTCCTCGTAGTTCAGTCTCTGACGGAGTTTATTAAGTTCACGAATCAGCTGCTGCTTCGTTTTCTTTTCGTCTCTCATGTCTCCAAACACCTGATATTGTTTTTTTACCTGGTTGCAATGCGTGTGGAGCAACCCAACTCTCCTGATATACTAGTCCAAGTGCCACGACTCTGTCAAATAAATCGCACGGTTCGAATTTTCTCAACATTCACCTTTAACGAAAGCCTTCATAACCATAGGAAAAGAGAAGATATAACCGTTGATAAAATGAGCTTTCGATATTTTGCAAAATTCTTTCGCAAAATTGCTACATCTGAGGAGGGAAAACGGTCGATCAAAAAGGCGTGCCTTTCTCTAAGTCCCTTATATAAAAGATAATATTTAAAAGAATGGGTGTGGCATAGCTTATGCTTAAGTGCTTAAGTGCTTAAGTAGCTGAAGGGTTCTATTATTGCGAAAGGATCAGCAGTGACGTGAATGCCCACATAGGTCTTACGAATACAGAAATATTGCTTATTGATGATGACCAGTGGATCAGAGATTCCATGACGTTGTACTTCGAGGCGGAAGGATGTCATGTCCGATCCTTTGCCACGGCAGAAGAAGGACTGACTGTCTTTAAGGACGAAATGTGGGATGTGATCATTGTCGATTATCACTTGCCAGGCATGGATGGATTGACGATGCTCGATCGCGTTCAGAATTGGAGCGAGGGGATAATAAAGATCCTGATTACAGCGTATACGAGCGATACTGCTATTTCTCGTGCTCGTGAAGTCGGTGTGAACGCGTTTATCGAAAAACCATTTACGGCCGATGACATTGAATCGGCGCTTATGCGACTACTTCACGAACGAAGGGAATTGGAAGCGACAGAGGAAGAATCCCGGTAAGGCAGTTTCGGATGTGTTGAATGATTATAATTTGATGAGAGGTTGAAACCATGCATAGAAAATCTTATTTCAGACCCATTCTTTTGGTTATAGCCGGTATAATCCTGAACCTGGGGATCTCTTTCACCGTTGCGTATTTGGAATGCTCGATGCCGTTCGATCATGTCGGTACTGTTTTCGTGGCGATTCTTGGTGGACCAATTGTGGGTATCGTAGTGGGACTTGTGAGCGTTCTTCTGTCTGCATTTCTGGCGTATGGTATTGCGCTGGTTGATGTTGTGAACAGTATCAACGGGGCGGTATTGGGATGCTTGGTCGGTTGGCTTACGGGACGCGGCTTTTTTAAGGGGTTAGGGAAAACCGTTGGTATGGCTATAGTTGTGGTGTTTGTGTACACCTCTATTGTCATGATCAATGTGACCTATGTCAGACTGACCGGGGCTGGTGTGGGATTCATGTCTGGTCTTGCCGAAGCCTTTACCTGTCCTGTGGCAGTCATGAAAGATTTTCTGGGGACCTTCTGGTTTGTCTTTATCGATAAATTTTTTACCATCGTGATCCTGTGGGTTTTCTTCAAACTGGTGGGAACGATGCTTTTCGATGGTGCGATACGGAATCCATCAACCCTTCCGCCGGCAATGAACACGCAGAAGCTCGCTACGAAGCTTGCCGAAATACCGGTTATTGGTCCTGTTTGGAAGAAGTTCGTACGTCTGGCCACTATCGTATACCTCGATTATGTCCCGCAGTTTCAGAAGGAAAACAAAACTGATACTGAAAACGTAAAAACGCTCAAGACCTCAGAGGAGGAACGATACATGTTTAATCAACACAGAGGATATGGCTTTAGATTACCGCAAAACATTTCGGAATGGAAAAAGGTCAAGGTTCAACTTGTCGTCGGAACGATCCAATTCGCCGGGGTGAATCATAACCTTCTTAACAAGGAGACAGTAGCAAAAGAACTGAATCTCGGCATCGATGAGGTCACGAAGCGGATCATCAGAATGTATGACGATCACCTTCTCTTAGTTCCGACCGATGCGGCGTTGCAGACTGTCGGCTTTGCGCTTTTCTACATGCTGGTGAAGCTGAAGAAAGGTACCTCCGACAGAAGAAAACAGGAAATATCAGCACTGATACAAAACAACGATTATGCCTGCACCAGTTTTGAGACAGTGGGTGATTACGATTTCTTCTTGGGAGCCCATATTGCAACCATCGATAAACTCTATAAAAGTGTTTTGCAAGAGCTGTATGCATTGCCGGAGCTCGAGGAACTGACCTTACTCCCTATCCAGAGAATGTTACGACAGGAACGCATCAATCACTGGGATATGAAAAAGGATTTGTGGCGGGAAGCGGCATTAATCGATGGAGAATTTGACAAGTTAGCAAAGATTCAAAGTGTATTGGACAAGACAGATCTCAGGATCATCGAGGCGCTGATGAAGAAGCGAGATATCACCGAGTATCTGAATGTCAGCTTCCTGTCAAAGAAGAAAGAAGCAGGCGAAACGATTCTGCGAAACCTTGACGAGAAACGACTCTTTGTCTCACCGGTATTTTTGAATTGGATGAAACTGAACTACCAACCCTATTTCTTTGTCATCAAATTCAATGAAAAGATCGACTGCGACAAAAAGATAGATTTGTCAGACCATCTGGTTGAGACGTACCCAGAGTTCAATATCGCGCTTCAGGTGACTGATACCTATTATGATTTATTCCTGGGTTGTTATCAAAGTCTCGCTGATATCGGAGCTATGAAGAAGGCCCTCGAGGAGACTCCGGGGGTTGTAGATGTCAAGGAGATGGTTGCTACACGGCAGCATAGGATATGGACAACCAAACTGGCAGAGGAGAACTGGGGTGAATGCGTCATGATGTGGGAGTGAAGGTGCCCTTTGGAGCGATGGCGTATGGGAAGGGTCAATCTGGTAGAAAGTTGAGGACAGGCAGTGAAAAGTTTCAAGCAGTTTGCCGCACGGCAGGCGTTAAAATTTTATCCTGATTTTCCAGAAGAATTTAAGGCGTACCTGGTTGAAAAGCTTCGATGGGAAAAATTAGGATGGTTTCAGGGGAGAGTGATCATTAATTCATATTTCCCCCCCATTCCCAGCAAGGCTGTGAATAGTGTTGCTAAAGCCTGGCGTTCAGGTATGGAGGGACGGTTTGTCCCTGAGGTCGCAACGGTAGCAGTGACCAATAAGTGTCCATATAACTGTCTGTATTGCAGTGTTCCCGACAAGACCGTTAGCGACATGCCCATGGACCTTCTCAACAGTGTGATCAAGCAGCTCCAGAATATGGGAAGTTACCATATTTCTTTGACTGGAGGAGAGCCGCTGTTGCGCGGTGATCTCGAAGATATTATTGCAGCCGTTGACGATCGCTCTGTTGTGAAGCTCTTTACGACGGGGTACTCGTTGACGAAAGCGAGGGCAAAGGAGCTGAAAAAGGCGGGTCTCTTCTCGATTAACATCTCGCTCGACAGTAGTGATCGCAAAATTCACGACCGGGGTTGCGGATTTGCCGGAGCATTCGATATCGCTTTGAAGGCTATCGAGAATGCGAGGAAGGCATCCCTTCTGACCTGCGTGGCGACCGTGGCGTCACGAAACAGTGTCTTAGACGGAACAATGGATACATTTCTGCGATTTTTGAAGAAGCAGGGTGTTGATGAGGTGTCGATATTCGAACCGGCACCAACGGGGAAATTGTCGTTTCGTGAGGATGTCGTTTTGAGTGATGTCGAGAGAAAGGCATTACACGAGTTACATAAGAAGATCAACGAACGTGCGGACGAGAGGTATCCGCGTGTCTTTTCATTCCCGTATGTCGAAGGCTCGAGCTATATGGGCTGTGGAGCCGGTTGCACGCGGGTGCATGTGACCGCGCTGGGTCATGTGACCCCGTGTGACTTCACCCCGATATCGTTCGGCAATATTCAGCAGGAGAATATTGAAGTGATATTGGACCGAATGAGGGGTTATTTCAAGCAACCGGGATGTGGCTGTTTTATATTGAATCATTTCAAAGAACTGAGGGAGATGTACGACGACCAGACGGGTATGGCTGATGGTGACAAACTGGTAGAGAGAGAAAAGATGGTGATGGAATGTCATCTGCCAGCATTTTATAAGTTGTTGATGGTGACACAAGATACAAAACCTGCAAGATACAAAACTAACGATATTCTAGGAGGAAGGGTATGTCAAATGAGAATGAAGTAAAAATTATAGCAATTATTGCCGAAGTGTTTGAAATGAACAAGAAAGAAGTGACGAGAGATAAAGATTTTGTCAAGGACTTCAAGGCGAAGTCGATCAAAATCATAGAGATGTGTGCGATGCTTGAGGATGAGTTCGATATAGAGATCGATATGGAAGACGCGCGGAAAAATGCGACGGTTGGTGAAGCTGCTGATTATACGCTGAAACTTATTGATGAGCAGCAGTGATACGAAGATATTTAAGGAGGTGACACCTGTAATGGAGAAGCACAATACATTGATAGATGATTTGAAGGTTCGGGTTCGAGGAAAAGGAATACGTGTTGTATTCCCTGAAGCTGAAGAGCCTCGCATCCTGAAAGCCGCATCAATTGTAATGTCTGACAATATTGCCATTCCCATACTAGTAGGCGATATACGCAAGACCAACGATATTGCGAAAGAACACGGCATTGATATTTCGGGTATGGAGATCATTCTCCCTGAAAGCTCTGCACAGTTTGATGCGTACGCGGCAACATACCTTGCCTCAACGACGATTCGGGAAGGTGCCGTCAGACGGCTGTTAAAAAAGCCGGTATTTTACGCGGATATGATGGTGAAGGCAGGGGATGCAGATGCCATGGTCGGCGGTGCCGTGTATGAAACGGCAACCGTGATTATGGCGGGAACGATGGTAATCGGGATGAAAGAAGGGGCCTCCACGCCGTCGAGCTTTTTTGTCATGGATATCCCCGGATTTGAAGGGGGTGAGAACGGCAAACTCATATTTGCAGATTGTGCCGTGGTCCCGGACCCGAATGCCGAAGAGTTGGCTGACATCGCCATAGCAAGTGCGGATAGTGCAAAAAAGCTCTTGGGTTGTGTTCCCCGGGTCGCAATGCTCTCTTTCTCGACGAAAGGGAGCAGTCTGGAACCCCAGGTTGAAAAGGTTATACGTGCAACGGAAATCATCAGGGAACGGAGATCCGATATACTGGTGGATGGTGAACTACAGGCAGACACAGCCATTATCCCTGCTATAGCCCGGAAGAAGGTTAAGGGGGAAAGCCCTGTTGCAGGGAAGGCCAACGTGCTGATCTTCCCAGATTTGAACTCGGGTAATATCGCGTACAAACTGGTACAGCGCCTAGCGGGTGCCGATGCGATCGGCCCGCTCCTTCAGGGATTTGCTAAACCGGTGTGTGATCTGTCCCGAGGGGCGACCGTGGAGGATATTGTCGGATCGATCGTTATGACGGCGATACAGGCGATTGATTAATGTCGGGAAGGAGAGGACCGTGATTTACGGTGTAGGGATCGATATCGAGAAAAAGGAACGGCTGAAAAAGGCATTGGAGAGGAATGAGCGAGCGTTTATGAAGTATGTGTTCTCGCCGCGGGAAGTATCCTACGCGTGCGCGCAGGGGGATATGGTGTCGCATCTGACGGCTATATTCTCGGCGAAAGAGGCAGTTATCAAGGCAATTGGTACCGGTTGGAAAGGAGGGGTCAGATTGACCGATATTGAGATCTGTCACGATGCTCATGGGAAGCCGGAGGTTGTGTTGTCAGGAAATCTTCAACGTATAGAGGAGTGGCGCCATATCAAGACAATTCTGGTGTCGCTTTCTTATGAAGACACGTATGCGGTTTCGTATGCCGTTGCCCTAACCGATTAGGTTCTAACATGTATGATGAGGTACATTGAAACAAAAGAGGAATGAAATTGCTGTATGAGAGGAAAGTAGGATGAAAAACATTCAAAAAAGATTTGGGTTCCTGTTTGCGTTGATCGTTGCCTTTGTTTTTTTAGTTAATGTCTCGGTTGCAGGAGCAGAAGAGAAGTACTACTGGTCACCCGAAAGAGGATACCAAAAACTTCTACCATTTGCGCAAGAGTATATGAAGAGGGGACCCATGGCGGGCTTTGCATTGGCCCAAGTAACGACATCGGCGGATATCGTAAACTTGGACTATGTCTCAAAAAAAGTGGGGATAATCAAAAAAGAAGCGAGGAAGCGTATTAACAGTTGGTTGGAAAGGAGATTGTTAAATGAATATTCTAACGTTTAACTGTGGGAGTTCATCGCTGAGTTATAAGATATTTCAAATCGACTCCCATGATGAGATAGAGATCGCTGTGTCCGGGAAGGCTCATCGTGTCGGTGTCACCGGCAGTGAACCATCATTCATCGAACACAATTATAACGGGCAATATGTGAAAAATACACTGCCCATAGCGAGTCACCGGGAAGCTGCTGCGCTTGTGTTCCAATATGTCAAGGAAAACAGCATACCTATTGACCTCATCGGTCATCGGTTTGTTCACGGCGCAACATATTTCCCAAGGACCGCGATTATTACAGAGAAAGCGTTAGAGATGCTTGAAATATGTCTCCCTTTTGCCCCTCTGCACAATCCTATCTCCCTGAGTGTCATCAAAGAGTCACTGGAGCGTTATCCTTCCATAACGGAATATTTAACGTTTGACGGGGCATTTCATTCAACGATACCGGATTATGCCTATACCTATGCATTACCGAGTGAGATAATCGAGCAATACGGATACCGGAAATATGGTTTTCATGGGTTATCCTTTCAGTATGTCAGTGGGGAATCGGCACGGTTCCTGAATATTCCTCTGGAAAAGCTCAAGTTGGTCATGTGCCATCTCGGAACCGGAGGATCAAGCGTCTGTGCTGTCAAAGACGGTTATTCAATAGACAATTCTCTCGGTTACACTCCGCTCCCGGGACTTATCATGAGTACTAGATCAGGCGATATCGATCCAATGGCCGTCATTTTTCTGATGAACAACTATGGATATACGCCTGATAGCCTGGAGGCCCTTCTGAATAAGAAAAGTGGGATCTTGGGGATATCGGGTTTCTCGAGTGACCCGCGTGATATTATCGAAGCGATCAAGACGGATGAAACAAAAAAGGAAATTGCCCAGCTTGCCCTTGATATGTATGTGCAACGGCTGAAGAAATATATCGGTGCTTATATCGCTGTTATGGGTGGAATAGATGCACTGGTCTTTACCGATGATGTCGGGGTGTTGAGTGCGGTGATACGGGAGAAGGTATGCGAAAGCATGGGCTGGTGCGGGGTTGAGCTTGATTACGCTCGCAATCGTACTATTGACCCGAAGCAGGATTCCATGGTGAATTCGGAACGATCAAAGGTATATGTTATGACAGTTCCAACAGCCGAAGAACTGGTTATCTGCCGGGAGGGCTTAAAACTACACACAGAAGGAGAAATGGCATGATTCTAATTTTTGATCCTCAGCCACCTTTCATAGTATGGTACAAAATGACAGAGAGTGGCTTCGAAGAGAAGAAGTGCATATATCAGAACGGTTGGGAAAAAGAAGTTTCCGCTGATCTCGGAGTCGCCTCCGGTGTGTCCTATGTCTTGTATAACGGGGGCGATGAAATCTCCACCTCACCGATCACCATAGATCGGAGTCTCATTACATCGGTTGAGAAGGTTGTTCCCCTCTCACCCGACCGGAATCAGATGACTCTTGCGGCAATTCGTTACTGCTATGAACACATGCCTGCCATCCGGCATACCCTTGTTTGTGAAACTGTGTTGTATGATGCCCTCCCTTCCAAATCCCGAAATTATGCGGTTCCCTTGGAGCTCCGGGAGAAAGGTGTAAAGCGCTATGGTGGGTATGGACTGCAACATGGGTACATGATGGAAAAGGTAAAATCTGTATTGGATAATGCTCATCATAAGGTGGTCAGTGTCTTTCTGGGAGCTGAAACTAATGTGGTTGCCTTTGAGGATGGACGCCCCATAGAAACATCAATCGGTTTCAGTCCTGCGGAAGGCATACCTTCTCTCCACGGTTGTGGTGATACCGATGCCTCATTTGTCTTTCTGATGCAGGAGGCTGGCTGGGCACTGAAAGATATCGCACCAGTTTTTTCTCAAAGAGGAGGACTATGTGCATTGTTGGGCAAAGCAGATTGTAGCTTTGGGGATGTCATCTCTTCCGGGGTGGACAATATCGCTTATAAGATTCTCCGTTATTCCGTGATAAAATATATAGGAAGTGCAATCGCACAACTAGGAGGGACTGATGTCTTCCTCATACATGGTGAAAATGGGATTGAATTAGTAGAACCGTTTATTCGGGATATATGCCGGAATTTTGATTTTATAGGCCTTTCTTGTGCGGATACATATGAAAAAACTAAAAAAGATCTGGTCTTTCTCTCGGGAGAAGAATCATCCGTAAAGATCCTGTATGTACAGTGTACACGACCCGAATTACTCCGGGAATGTGTCAGTCATACGTAGTGTTGAGATATGATTTCTACTTGACATGGCTTTTGTCCTATTTTGTAATAAGTTTTACACTTTGAGTAAGATATATATTGCCTATACTGGTTTCTATTTTGTTAAAACACAATTGGAAGCCTTAAGTATTAGGAGTTAACATACGTTGCGATGAGGGCGTGTGAAAAAAAATCACTTTAGGGAGGAATAAACATGAAAAAGAATAAGACATTAAGATTTGTAAGCCTTTTGTTCGCGTTGGTGTTCGCCCTGGCAATGTCAAGTGCAGCTGTTGCAACTGCAAAAACTGCTGTTGCACCTAGCGAGAAACCCTACATTGGGTATGGCAAGTTTGATACCGGTGGAATAGGATACAAAGAGTTCGGCGCGCTTCGGGGGGCCATATATGGAGCTATGCAAGAGGCGGGTGCGGAAGCATATCCCCTAGATTATATAGCCAGTGAAACCGGATTGAGCAAGAAAACAGTCGCCGCCAGAATAAACAGGATGGTAAAAAAGGAATATCTTGCGCCCCTGATGAGTATACAGGTCAATGACGCAAAGTTTTTCCCATACTATGTATACTATGCCGCTATAAAACTGAAACCGGGCACAACAGCTGACCAGAAAAAGGCTTTCACAAACAGGATACGAGATGACAAAGTATTCTGCACTTCGTATGAAACAAAGGGCGATTTCGATTACTGGGCAGGTTGGCACGTTGAAGGCTGGGAAACCTGGTATAAACGGGTAAGACCATACTTAGAAGATGACATCGTTGAAAGCTACACCCTTCTGCCTGCATCGGCGCAGGTAAGGCATGGAATGTCCAACGCTTACGCCGTGCCGGAGGAAGCCATGATGTGCGATGTGGCTTATCCATCCAATTTCGATGCTCTTCCGGTAGTTACAAAGGGTAAACTGACGGCGGACGATGTAAAAATCATCAGAGCATGGAACAAGAAATTACCTTTGGAAAAACAATTTAACTGGAAAAAGATTGCTAAAATATCGGGGCAATCGGAAAAGGATCTGATATCGCTCTTAGCCGGACTGCGTGAGAGCAAAATTCTTTTAGGTCCCTTCTGGGCATTTAACTGGAAAGCACTCGGAGTCAAGCGACATTTCTTCTTTGTGCAGCCTAAGAATGCTACGGTCGACAGCAAAAGAGTAGCCATGCTATATGACTTTGCGAGAGCAAATGACTTCAACCTGGTGTACTATCACAGCGATAGTCTTATCAAATTTACCCTGATAGCGCCTGAAGGACTGGCGGATCTTGAGCAGTGCAGAAACAAGATCAAGTCGATCTGTGGCGATAGCCTGGTAAAGATCCACGAAGCTGAGGAAGTACAGCAGCTTAGATGGTGGACCCGTTTGTGGTACACGGAGAAATTCAATCAGCCGGGTGGTGTTTATACTTACAAAGACTGATATCGTTTATTGTAGAACCATTTCTCAATCCTTTATGTGGGATACAATAAAAAACAGTGTTTGATATACACAATGGTATATCCGCTGGGCGATTGTTAACGCAATCGCCCAGCACTTAAAAACAAAAGGTTGGTCTTGAACACAGCATCCCCGTTTGGGTTGTATTTTACAGAAAATGATCGTCTTCAATTAGAGAAAGTAATTGAAAGAACAAAATTTATCAACAGCTATTGAAAGAAACCGGATCGCGCCCTAAGGGTGTAGATAGATACAGAAAAGAGAGAAATATGAAATATAAGAATATTATTTTCATGGCTATCGTATTTATAGTTGGGGTAGGGGTTAATTTATTCCTTAGTGGTTTTGGTGGATGGAGATATTTTGGAACTTTTATTTCAGCATTTCTTGGGGGTCCTTTGGTTTCTGTTTCCGTAGGACTTGTTTCCCAGATTGTTGACACAGGGATCGGCAATATTGGACGATGGATATTGCTTATAGGTCATCTCCTTATCGGCTTAGTAGCGGGAATAATGGTAATGAAAGGGTTTGCGAAGAAGTTCTGGAAACCCTTTATAATTTACATAATTGTTCTTGCAATTGCTACTTCAACTTATTATTTACGGTCAACCGTGTGGCTTATGGAAGCAGAAGGGGCATGGAATCT
>CAZRUU010000011.1:0-15674 GCA_964603235.1 uncultured Syntrophaceae bacterium
CGATGAAATACTCCTACAGGGATCGCAAGGTAAGGAAGCGTGATTTCAGAAAGCTCTGGATCGCGAGAATAAATGCGGCTTCCCGCATGAATGGTATCTCGTACAGCAGGTTTATAAACGGAATAAAAAATGCGGGTGTTGCTCTGGACAGGAAGATACTTGCGGACCTTGCAGTTCATGATCCCGGAGCCTTTTCAAGGATTGCCGGTATGGCGAAAGGCGAGTAAATTACGTGAAGAAAGCCCTCGAAGGTCTGCAGAAAAAAGCCGATGATGAGGTACATTCAGCGAAAACCGGCGGGGAGTTTATCGACATAAAAACCAGATACCTTGGGAGGAAAGGTCTTCTTACCAATCTTCTCCGGGGTCTTAAGGATGTTACGCCTGAAGAAAAACCTGTTCTCGGCAAGCTTTCCAACGACATAAAAAAATCCCTCTTGGAAAAGATAGAAAAAGCCCTGGAAGATATAACATCCAGTGAAAAGCACAGCTCTTTGCATAAAGAGAGACTAGACGTAACTCTTCCCGGCAGGGGTGTAAGATATGGGAAAATCCATCCCGTAACAAGGGTGGAGGGCGAGATATGCGACATATTTTCAACCTTGGGGTTTTCCGTGGTGGAGGGTCCGGAGATTGAATTAACTTATTATAATTTCGAGTCTCTCAATATCCCAGAAGATCATCCTGCCAGGGATATACATGACACATTCTATGTAAACGATAATGTTGTCTTGCGCACCCATACTTCTCCCGTCCAAATCAGGACAATGGAGAAACAATCTCCCCCTGTGAGGATTATCTCACCCGGCAAGGTATACAGGCCGGATTCCGATATTTCGCATACCCCAATGTTTCATCAGGTTGAAGGGCTGTTGGTTGACAGGGATGTTACATTCGGTGATCTCAAGGGTATTCTCACATCTTTTCTACAGCAGGTGTTTGGCAGTAACACCATGCTAAGGTTCCGTCCAAGCTTTTTCCCTTTTACAGAGCCGAGTGCAGAGGTTGACATACAATGCGTGATGTGCAGAGGTGCAGGCTGCCGGGTGTGTGGACACAGCGGATGGATAGAGATTCTTGGATGCGGGATGGTTGATCCTGCGGTTTTCAAAACGGTGAACTACGACACCGAAGAAATTTCAGGTTTTGCTTTTGGCCTTGGTGTAGAGAGAATCGCGATGCTTAAATACGGCATATCTGATATTCGTCTGTTTTTCGAAAATGACCGGAAATTCCTGGAGCAATTCTAACCTTTTATAACCAGTGGTGGTGAATACACATGTTAGTCAGTCTCAAGTGGTTGAGGGATTATATCGATGTGGAGTTAACTCCGGAGGAGATTGCCGCGAATCTGACAATGGCCGGCTTGGAGGTTGATTCCATAAACAGGATAAACCCCGGTTTTTGCGGCGTGGTTGTCGCAAAGATACTGTTAGTAAAACCCCATCCCAATGCCGATAAACTTTCACTATGTGAAGTCTCCACGGGGGATCAGGTATTCCCGGTGGTGTGTGGTGCAAAAAACATAAAAGCGGACGATATCGTTCCACTCGCGAAAGTTGGGGCTACCATACCGGGCGGATACACGATAAAGAGGTCCAGATTGAGAGGAGAGATATCCGAGGGTATGCTGTGCTCCGAAGATGAGCTGGGTATAGGCGAAGATGCAACCGGTATAATGGTGCTGCCCGGCAACCTCAATCTTGGCGAAGATCTGGCCGTTGCACTTGACTTGGAGGATGTTGCGCTCGAGATATCGATTACACCCAACCGTTCCGATTGCCTCAGTATGATAGGTATAGCGAGAGAAATAGCAGCGATGACGGGGGAACAGGTCAGGTACCCCGATATAGAATTCAAGGAGAAGGGAGAAAATACAGCCGACCTGACCTCCGTGGATATACTCAACTCCGAACTGTGTCCCAGATATGCAGCCAGACTTATAAAGGACATTGAAATAAAGCCCTCTCCCGCATGGATGCGCATGAGGCTTGAAGCCGCGGGATTACGCGCGATCAATAATGTTGTTGATGTAACGAACTTTGTAATGATGGAATATGGCCAACCACTTCATGCATTTAATTTCAGGTTTCTTGAAGAGGGCCGAATTGTTATAAGAGGCGCAAAGGAAGGTGAGGAGTTTATTTCACTGGATGAGAAACCAAGAACACTGAGTGCCGATACACTGATGATATGTGACGGTGTCAAACCGGTTGCGATTGCCGGCATAATGGGCGGGCTCGATTCCGAAGTAGAAGATGACACAAAAGAAATCTTTCTTGAGAGCGCCTACTTCAACCCCTCCTCCATACGTAAATCTTCGAGATCTATGGGGATGGGTACGGACGCGGCCTTTCGTTTTGAAAGAGGAATAGACCCTGAAGGAGTTGTACGTGCCCTCAACAGGGCCGCTCAATTGATAGCCGATCTGTCGGGTGGTTTTATATGCAGGGGTTGTATCGATGAATATCCCCGGAAGATAGAAAGGGTAAGAGATATTCCTCTGCGACCGGAAAGGGTGAACAGGGTTCTGGGCACACAAATTGAAGCAGGGGAGATGAAGGATATCCTTGAAAGTCTTGAGATGACTGTTAAGGACAATGGAGATAATAGATACCTTGTTACTCCTCCCACTTTCAGGGTGGACATCTCAAGAGAGGTGGACCTGGATGAAGAGATAGCAAGAATACATGGTTATGGGGATATACCGACTACGTTGCCGAAACTTTCAGATGTAACAGGAAGTTCGAATGATAAAAGGAAACTTGAAAACAGGATAAGGACCATATTTAACGGCTATGGCTATTCAGAGGTTATAAATTACAGTTTCACAACCCAGTCATCGGCGGATATACTAGGCCTGAGCGTGGATGATGAGGGTCGTAGGGTGATAAGACTTAAAGATCCTCTTAGCGAAGAGATGTCCGTTATGAGGACTGGTCTTGTGTATGGTCTCCTGGAAACGATGAGGAAAAACATCAGCGCCGGCAATCGTGACCTTAGGATGTTCGAAATGGGAAAGATATTTATGGATATCGGTGATGAATTGCCCATGGAGAATGAAAGAATGGGAGGTCTTATCACAGGCTCCAGATATGACAAGTCGTGGCACTTTGATGACGGATTACATTCCGATTTTTACGATCTTAAGGGATGCGTGGAAAGTCTGTTTGATGTCCTGAGAATTCGTGATTTCCGGTTCAAATCCGATTGCGATCTGCCCTTTCTTCACCCCGGAAGGTCGTGCTATATTATGTCGGATGGCAAGGTTATTGGATTTCTGGGCGATGTTCATCCCGATGTCCTCGAAAAGATGGATATAAAGGGCAAGGCGGTGGTCTTCGAGCTTGATATCCGGTCGATTGCCGTTCTCTCCCACGAGGCATTGATCTACAGAGCTATCCCGAAGTTTCCGTCTGTTTCAAGAGATGTCGCGTTTGTAGTGCCTGAAACAGTTGAAGGAAAATATATATTGAATCTTGCCCTCAAAGAGGGAGAAAAATTACTTGAGTGTACAGATATATTTGATGTATACACCGGAGAAGGGATTCCTGACGGAATGAAGAGTCTTGCTGTAAGATTCACATATCGTTCGGCCGAGAGAACCCTGACGGACAGCGAGGTTGACAGTGCCCATGACAGACTCGCGGAAAAAATAGCAGAATCCACTGGTGCAAAGATCAGGGGGTTGGAAATTTAAATACGATAACCAGGGGGGGGAAATGACAAAAGCTGATATCATAAAGAATGTACATGAGAAAATAGGTGTCTCTAAGGGTGATTCTGCCCGCTTGGTGGAGTCAGTATTTGATACCATAAAAGAAACCCTTGCCACAGGTGAGGATGTAAAGATTTCTGGGTTTGGCAAATTAAGCATCAGAGCAAAACAGGCTCGCAGGGGAAGAAATCCCCAAACCGGTGAGGAAATAGAGATATCGGCCAGGAAAGTTTTGACCTTTAAATCAAGCCAGGTGTTAAAAAAAGCATTAAACGTATAGCCGTCTGAATGATTATGCTATCTTGGCTTTTGCGGGTTCTCTATTATGGTTATTCCTGACAAGAATTATTTTCGTATCGGTGAGGTAAGTAAGATACTGGGCGTAGAGCCTTACGTTGTCAGGTATTGGGAGTCGGAGTTCAAGGCCGTGAGGCCTGCGCGGACGAGATCAGATCAGCGTCTTTACAAGAGGAAAGATGTAGAGCAGCTACTGACAATCAAAAATCTGCTGTATAAAGAAATGTTTACTATAGCCGGGGCCAGGAAGAAACTGGTTAACATAAATCAGAAAGACAACAGTTCCATTGATGGAAATGTCAGGCTGATTGACATTAAAAGGAAATTAAAGGAAATGAAAGAGATTGTTGGTTGAGTGTGAGGATCACTTGGAGTACGCATAAAAAGGCCGGTTAGAGGTATCAACTTTAGCCGGCCTTTTGCTTACAATAAAACGCTTAAATCATAACCGCCGTGAAATCTTTCTGCGGGAACTATCTTTTCGATCCTCTTTTTGACGCTTTCAACGGGTTGATTTTCTGAGACTCTTCTTCAGCAGTTTTTTCTATATGTGTTGCTGATGGACATCCTCCAATAGCCCATTTCCCCGCAGGATCAGGGTAAATAGTGCAGTATTTACCGGTAGGGTATTCCACGCACTTACTGCATCCTTCACACTTGTCAATGATCGTATGACACCTGCCTCCGTTAAAACTGCACCCTTTTCTGGTCATGAAGACACATTCAGAGCCTTCTTTGATAGTTTGGCAAAGCATGGGTATCTTTCTCCCTTTCTTGATTAAATATCTATCAGTACAAAAAAAATCGAACCACCATACCGCAAGTGCCCCGATAGTTGCAAATGCTCCGAATAGACTGGCGCGGTTCCTAACAAATAAAATATGCCGTGTCAATAAAAAAATCTTTTCACCTGTGGGCATATACTCTTGGTAATTGACCGAATGTGGTAAACATGCTACTTTACCACTTGTGTCTTTTAGGATTAGATTGGTTCAGTTTCTTTATTTTTAACGGATACCCTTTTTATGAAATCTTCTCTCGTTATATTCTTCTTTGTGGTGGCAGTGTAAGATGAAAAACATAAGAACGGTCACTCTAAAAAACAAGCTGGGACTTCACGCAAGAGCTTCTGCCAAGATAGTAAATGTGTCGAGCAAATATGAATCGAAGGTATTTCTCGAGAAAAATGGAAGAAGGGTCGAAGGCAGGAGTATTCTGGGGATATTGACCCTTGCGTGTCCCATGGGAAGCTGTATCATAGTTGAAGCTGATGGTTCAGACGCGGACGATGTTATGAGAGAGCTCGTGGAGCTCGTAGAGAATAAATTTGGAGAAGAGTAATTGAGTGAAAATGAGCTGAAAAAAATAGTTGCCCTGAAGGGCATTGGGGTGTCTCCGGGTATAGTGATCGGAAGCGTCTATGTCTTTAACCGACAGGATGTTAAGGAGACGCTCTATAAGTTGAGTGATGGCAAATCTGTCTCCAGGGAAATAGAGAGGTTCAAAAAAGCCCTTAAAAAATCGGAGCAGGAATTGCTGGACATAAAAGGGGGTCTCGAGGATCGCGAGGGGATAGGGCCGCTGTTTATTGATGTCCATGTCATGATACTCAATGATAAGGCCTTCATCGACAATACCATAAAGAACATAGGGGATCATCGTGTTAATGCGGAATGGGCATTGAAGATGACGATCTCCAGACACAGGGAGATATTCGACAAGATAGAGGATGACTATCTCAGAGAACGTATCAGGGATGTAGAGTATGTAGGACAGATAATACAGAGAAATCTGTCCGGGAAAATCCATGAAAAAATCTCTGATATCAGCGAAGAGGTTGTCATTGTCGCGAGAGACCTCTCTCCGGCTGATACTGTTCAGATGGCGACCCGCAAGATTATGGGTTTTGCCACGGATATGGGCGGAAAAACTTCCCACACCGCGATTGTGGCAAAATCGATAGAAATACCTGCGGTTGTCGGACTCGAAAAAGTTACCGGAGAGGTGAGCACTGGTGATACGATCATCGTTGATGGTACTGCGGGTGTTGTTATTGTAAACCCCGATCCTGAGGTAGTAAAGAGATACGAAGACAAGAAGAGACACTACCTCGTGATGGAAGAAGACCTGCTCAAGGACGCGCATCTTCCCGCAGTGACGGTAGATGGCCATAGTGTCGGTGTGGGGGCAAATATAGAATTTGTTGAAGAAATTCCCTCGGCAGTATTTCACGGTGCCAATGGTATAGGTCTTTACAGGACGGAATTCATCTACATAAACAAAGAACAACTTCCGTCGGAAGAAGAGCATCTCTCCATTTATAAGAAAATTATAGAGGGTGATGGAATCAAATGGGCCACTATCAGAACATTTGATCTAGGAGGTGACAAGTTTATTTCCGATGCAGGTTTGGCCGAAGAAATGAATCCTGTAATGGGATTGAGGGCAATAAGGTTCTGTCTACAGGAAGTTGGACTCTTCAAGGTACAGCTAAGAGCTATATTGCGCGCCAGTGCCTATGGCAATGTGGGTATCTTGCTCCCCATGATTTCCGGGGTGCAGGAAATTGTGGATGCCAGAAACATAATTGATGAGGTAAAAGAAGAGCTAATATCATGCGGAATTCCTATTAATGAAGATATAAAGATAGGCATTATGATAGAGGTTCCGTCTGCCGTGATCATAGCGGATCAACTAGCAGAGAAAGTGGATTTTTTCAGTATCGGTACTAATGATCTAATACAATACGCGCTTGCGATCGACAGGGTCAATGAACGTGTTGCATATCTGTATGAGCCGCTTCATCCTGCTATATTGAGGATGATCAAACAGGTTGTTGATGCAGGACATAATGCGGGAATAAAGGTTGCAATGTGCGGCGAGATGGCGGGCGATCCATTGTGTACGCCCATTTTACTTGGACTCAAACTGGATGGACTTAGCATGACGCCACTGGCGGTGCCCCGTGTGAAGAATATAATAAGAAATTCAACGGTCAGAGAGTCGGAAGAATTGTTGGAAAAAGTCATGACCTTTTTCACGGCCAGTGAGATCAAGGACTATGTAAAGGGTTACATGACTGAGAGATTTCCAGATTTCTGTCCGGTTAACTGGTAGATATGCCAAGGGCTTTGAATATATGGAATCCGGTGGTCATGTCTTTATACTTGACAGGCCTAGCCTGTTTTCTGTCAGCGTAGTTTCTTTGCCTGGGTAGCATGGGTCTCCGTGCCCCACAGAGTGGGCATGCTACTTGTGACGTAGTTGCATAATTTCAGTTACTTTGAAACGTTCGGGTTGTGGATGGGGTATGTATCCTCATATAAGGGATTGAAGTGACATTATGACAATCAGATCGGGATGGGAAGCATTCGGCAGACGGATAGGTGAATATTACAAAGGCCTTTTATATGAGGAAAGAAGCTTCCTCCTCTTTAGGTTTCTCAATATAGCTCTATCCAAGGTAAAAACAGATGAAGAAGAACTGGAAAAACTGAAAAATCTCTCGGGTCAAGGAGTGGTTGTATACGCCCTGAAGAACAAGAGCCAGTTGAACTGTCTGATACTTCGGAACATGCTGGAACGGGGGAACATTGAAAGACCCGCCTATTGTCACGGAATTAACATGATTCTCTGGCAGCCATTCCGGGGTGCCTTCAATACAATCATTTCGCGGTTTTTTAACAATCCTTTCAAGAGTGAGTATCTGAAAAGAATAACAAAAGACAAAAAAAGCTCTGTTGTATACCTTCGCGGTTCGGAGTTCATCGGAGATAAGAGTGCGAAAGACCCTCTTGGTCAGCTGATTGATGCTCAAAGGGAGATGGATATACCGGTGTTCCTGGTGCCTCAACTTGTTGCGTACGGACGCAGAAGGGAAAAGAAGAACAAAAGTCTGATAGAGTTGTTGTTCGGTCAGACTGAAAATCCGGGAATGTTGCGGAGGATCATCACCTTTTTCAGGTATTACAAGAAAGCCTTTGTTGTGTCCTCAGAGCCGGTGAACCTTTTGGAATTTCTGGAGGACAACAGGGAGGAGTCAAGAGAAACCATCAGCTATCTTTTGAGGCTGAAGCTCATAGACAGGATCAATGAGGAAAAGAGGTCAATTGTGGGGCCTGTCCTCAAGTCGAGGGAGGAGATTGTCGGGATGGTCCTGAGGGATCCGGATCTTGTACGGTTTGTAGAGGAGATGGTCTCGACGGGGAAAGAAGGTTACAGCGCCATCATCAATAAGGCGAGAAAATACCTGTTTGAGATAGCCGCAGGTTATAATGATACGTATGTGGGTATTATGGATAGGATACTTTCCTGGTTGTGGAAAAATATATATGACGGTGTCATCATAGATAAAGAAGGCCTTGCAAAAATGAGGGATATCTCTAAAAAAATGCCTTTTGTAGTAATACCGTGTCATCGCAGCCACATAGACTATTTTTTGATTCACTATGTTTTTTACTACAACAATATACAACTTCCCTTTATTGCTGCCGGGATCAATCTCAGCTTCTGGCCTCTGGGGCATTTTTTTAGAAATTTTGGAGCCTTCTTTATCAGAAGAACGATTGGTGACAATGCCCTGTACGGAGAGGCTCTTTCTAAATACATAAAGACACTCCTAGAGGAGGGTTACCCCATCGAATTCTTTATTGAGGGTGGGAGAAGTCGTACTGGCAAGATGGTTATGCCGAAATACGGTCTTCTTTCTATGGTAATGCAGGCATACAGGGAGGCAAGTTTTGATGATCTTGCGATAGTCCCTATCTTTATAGGGTATGACAGAGTCATAGAGGAAAAGTCCTACTTGAAGGAACTGGAGGGCGGCACTAAGGAAAAGGAAAAAATTCTATCTCTGATAAAGAGCAAAAAGGTCCTCAGAAAACGCTACGGGAGTGTTTACATGAATATAGGGGAACCAATGCTGCTCAAATCGTACCTTGCTTCACACAAAATTTCCATTGAAGAGTTGACCCTGTCGGAAAGGCGAGCTCTGTATAGAAGAATGGGTCATGAGATTGTTAATGAAATAAATAAGGTATCTGTCGTATCCCCATTTTCCTTAGTTGCGGCCGGGCTTTTATGCTATTACAGAAGAGGAATATCGCATGATGATTTGATGGATATCTTGAATGAATTCTATGATTATCTCATCGACAGGCAGGTGAAATTTTCATCCACGTTTGTCAACAAAGAAAAAGCGCTCAGTGATGCCCTGGGAATGCTTGAGTCGTCCGGTTTTATATCGAAGACGGGACCGGAAGAGGATGATGAGGAAGATGAGTTCGAAGAGATTATTTACTCCGTGGATAAGGGCAAGAGACTGAACCTCGAATACCATAAGAACAGCATACTCCACTCCTTTGTTTCGTTTTCTTTTGTTTCCATCTCGATCCTTTCGGGTGACGGTAACAGGGTTACTCTTTCCGAAATTACGACAGACTACCGCTTTTTCAAGGATCTGTTCAAGTATGAATTTATATATGACAATAATGTGGATGATCAAGACGAGGTACATAAAGTTATATCATACGCGCGTGACAGAGGCATAATCCTTGTTCATGAGGATGGCGACAGCATATCCATAGAAGTGACCGGCAAGGGGGGAGCTCGTCTCCATTGGTTTGCGGGGCTCATACAGAGTTATCTTGAATCCTACTGGGTCGTAGCCAGGGGGTGCGTGTATCTGAAGAACAAGGCGAGACAGGAAAAGGACCTTGTAAAGAAGATCCAAAAACTTGGTGCAAAGATATATAAGAAAGGTGAAATCTCCAAGACGGAGGCCCTTTCCCAGTCGAATTACAAAAACGCCCTCAAATTTCTTATGGACAGTGGCGCGATATCGGCCTCCGGGAACAACAAAAACGATAAGGGTGCCAAGCTCCTTTCCCTGGATAATAAAGGTTCGCTGGAATCCCTCAGGCGCAGATTATTTAAATTTATGATGTAGTAGTATCAGTTTAGGGACTCAAGTTTCGAGACCCCTGGTCCGTCTCTCTTACCCTTTGCGAATACTGTAAAAGGCGTCTTTCCCCCTGTATACTGATTGATCTCCCAGCTCTTCCTCTATCCTGATAAGCTGATTGTACTTTGCGAGCCGCTCGCTTCTGGAGACGGAGCCGCTCTTGATCTGGCCGCAGTTCATCGCGACTGCGAGATCGGCAATGAAGGTATCCTCTGTCTCTCCCGATCTGTGGGATACAATGGTGGTGTATCCCGCTTCCTTTGCCCGTTCAATGGTTTCCAGGGTCTCTGTCAGTGTGCCTATCTGGTTGAGTTTAATTAAAATGGAGTTGGCCACGCCGAGGGATATACCATTTTCAAGTCTTTCCCTGTTTGTGACGAAGATGTCATCTCCCACGATCTGAATATTTGCACCCAGCTCGTCCGTCATCATCTTCCACCCGTCCCAGTCATTTTCCGCAAGGCCGTCTTCGATAGATATTATAGGGTACCTTGCAACTAGGTCGCTATAGAAAGCGATAAGCTCTTCGGATGTTTTGTCCGGGTTTTTCTCCGCGGACAGCGTATATTTCCCGTCCAGGTAGAATGAATTTGCGGCCGAGTCGATGGCGATGAATATATCACTACCCGGTGAATAACCGCTTTTTTCGATAGCTTTCATGATAAGCAACAGGGCCTCTTCGTTGGATTTAAGGTTTGGGGCAAATCCTCCCTCATCTCCCACTGCCGTGCTATAATTCTTTTCCTGCAGAACAGACTTGAGATGGTGGAAGACTTCGCTGCACATCCTGATGCCCTCCCTGAAATCGGGGGCACCCACAGGCATAATCATGAATTCCTGTATATCCACGTTGTTATCAGCGTGCTGTCCACCGTTCAAGATGTTAGTCATGGGGATAGGAATGTCTTTAGCGGAAACTCCTCCTATATATCTATAAAGGGGAAGCCCCGTTGCCTCCGCGCCCGCCCTGGCACAGGCAAGAGATACACTCAGTATAGCGTTAGCGCCGAGAGAACTCCTGTTGTCTGTCCCGTCCAATTCGAGCATGGTGTAATCAATTTCTCTCTGAAGGAGGCAGTCCATGCCTATTATCTCGGGTCCTATCTTATAAGTCACATTCTCAACGGCTTTTTCTACGCCTTTTCCCAGATATCTTTCCTTGTCGTTGTCTCTGAGTTCCAGCATCTCGTGTTCTCCCGTTGATGCGCCAGATGGAACGGATGCCCTTCCCACTATTTCCGAGCTGAGAGTTACCTCTGCCTCTACTGTAGGGGTTCCCCTTGAATCAAGTATCTCTCTTGCGTATACATCAATAATCTCTGTCATGTTTTCTCTCCTGTTTAATAGTTTTACGAAAGCCGGGGAATGTTCCTTCTCCCCACATTTTATTATACTTACGCGGAGGGACTTTTAAAATAAGAAGTGCCTCGGATGTGACATATGATCAGCAGGACAATCCGGCATAGTTTTTATCGCCGGATTCAGTTGATTCCTCTTATATAATCTGTCATCAATTGTGAAGAATTGTCCATTTTTACAGAAGAGTCTGACCGGATCAGACCGGACGCCTTTCTTGATTCTTCTATTTTTCTTCCTGCCTCTTCTTTAGCCTCGGAGATAATCCTGTCATGCTCATCTCTGACTTCATCCATAACTATCTCCGCTGACAGGATCTCTCCGGCCTTTTTATTAGCATTTTCCAAGATACGTTTGGCGTTTGCCCTGGCCTTTTCTATTAGTTTCTCAGCTTCGGCCTCTATCCCTCTTATCGTTTCGCGTATTTCTGCCGGCATAGCAGTCCCCCCTACTGCCCCTTTAACTCCCAGTACTTTTTGGTTATTGCGTAGATGCCATGATCGAATATACGGATCGTCTTGTTTATCGTTTCAACCGCTTGATGGTGATCTATGGCGTTGAGGAAGGGGGCTTGAAATTCCGTATATAACCACATCTGCCTCCTCATCATGATTACCCCGTAGAGGGCTTCATGCAGCGGTATGCTGAACCCGTAAGCGGCTTCAGCAAAACCCGCAAAGTATTCCTGTAACTTAATATAGGGTTTGCCACTGAAGTATATAGATTCCATGTTCTTGTAAAAAAAGACGGCTCTCTTGAAACATTCCTCCTCCGGCACATTATTGAATGAAAGTGTCCGAGGATTTTTCCTTACGGCATTGCACCACTGCTGCGCAATTTCTTCTCTGTGTTTCTCCAGGGTGTTGAACATTTTGTCTGCGAATACTTTCATAGTCTACCTCCTCTGCATTTGAATTTCTGCCGGATTCCTCAGATGGTGAAAGCATACTGTGTGGTCGTCTTCAGCACTTTTCTCAATACTGCTAACTGAGGTCTGAATATGGTTATCATATCTAGTTTAAAGGCTATGGGCATATCCAGGATCTGTGAAAATATCTTTGCTTCAATCCCGGTTTTTGATCTTACTTTCAAATTACCCTCGTCCGATTCTACCTCTATTATGATCGGCAGCAACAGCATTTGCTGGTCGTCATTATTCAATATTTCTGTCAGATATTCAAGTTCTTTCTTCTTAAAATAGTGTGTGCTTCCGTCGCCACATTCAACATGGGGGCGCTTTTCCTCCAGAAGTTCGCTTAACGTCTTTCGTCTCCTGGGCAGATGAGCATTCAGTGTCTTCAGATCACCTTGCAGATGGTTTTCAAATGTCCGGTCTGGTTTTCCTGAATCAATACGCATACGCTTCCCTTTGCTCGATCAACAGCTTTACATATTTGAGCCGGGCAACTTCTTCGCGATCGCGTTCTTCGAACTTCATTGCCAGGTATTTTATAGTGGCATCAAGTCCGGGGATTACAATATATTCAAGCGCGTTGTTTATCCTTTTTACCTTGTTGATCTCCGTGCCCAGAAGTTCCAGGGAATTCTGGAGTTCGGCCAATTCCACGGCATTCTTCAGGCATTCCCGGGAAAGTCTGGTACTGTTGTCTGTCAGGGATGAGGTGCCCGGTGTATTTCTCGGAGAAGATGCGCCATTATCCTCCGTTTCAAAAACGGGTATCCTTACCCCTGCCACATTTCTTGTGTAGGAGCTTATCTCTAATGCCATTTCGGATGCGAGGAGTTCTTTCTCCAGAAACGCATATCCATGGTACCCTGTCGTGACGGAGAGGGCCTTGTAGGCCTCTCTGAAATCCGCCAGCAACTTTTCCTTGAGAATCGTGCATTCTCTTACGGTCTGGAGGAATTCCATAATGAGTATCGAGAGCCTGTCCTTGACGATCTTCTGAATCCTCGTGGCGAGTTTCATGCGACGTTTCAGACGCGCAAGCTCGATCTTGGTTGGCCTTGTTACCTGTATCTTTGTTGTCATGGCATCACGCTTGTCTAATCTGCCTTGGCTACAGCCCGGTTTTGGGGAGTCTCGGGAAGATACTTTTTTATGTATTCTTCCTGTATGAGCTTGAGGTCTTCCCGGGGAAGCATGGAGAAAATGTTCCATGCCAGGCCCAGAGTTTCTTCAACAGTTCTTCTATTGTTTTCGGACTGTGATATGAACTCCTCTTCGAATCTGTCCGAAGCCGAGAGATATACCCTGTCTCTGTCGCTGAGCGCCTCGGAACCGATAACGGTGGATATTTCTCTTAGATAGTTTCCCTCTGCGTAGACGGCGTATGATTGCATGAACACGTTGTTGTGATCTTCTCTGGTCTTTCCCTCGCCGATTCCTTCTTTCATCATCCTTGAAAGTGAGAGAAACACATCTATGGGAGGATATATCCGCTTCCTTTCCATCGCCCTCGACAGGACAATCTGTCCCTCTGTGATGTATCCTGTCAGGTCGGCTATAGGATGAGTGATGTCGTCATCGGGCATGGTCAGGATGGGTATAATAGTAACGGAACCCTCTTTCCCGCTTATTCTCCCGGCTCTTTCGTACAGTGAGGCAAGATCCGTGTACATATATCCGGGATAGCCCCTTCTGCTGGGTATCTCTCCTCTCATCGCGGCAAGCTCCCGCAGCGCGTCGCAGTAATTTGTGATGTCCGTAAGTATAACAAGGACGTGCATGTCGTGTTCCCATGCCAGGTATTCAGCTGCCGTCAGAGCCAGACGCGGTGTCGACAACCTTTCAATAACGGGCGATGACGCTGTATTGATGAACGCGACAGTGCGGCTGAGCGCACCGGTCTCCTCCAGATTAGAGATGAAATATCCCGCGTCATCGTAGCTTACACCGACCGCGCCGAAGACAATAGCGAATTCTTCTGATTTTCCCTTAAGTGATGCCTGTCTGAGTATCTGCGCGGCGATTTTGTTGTGTGGAAGACCCGATCCGCTGAAGATAGGCAGTTTCTGCCCGCGTACCAGGACGTTAAGCCCGTCTATCGCGGAAATCCCGGTTTCAATAAATTCCGCCGGCGGCATGCGCGATGCGGGGTTTGCTGGTACGCCGTTTATATCCAGGTAGGAATCCGCCACTATCGGGGGACTTCCGTCTATGGGATTGCCGCTCCCGTCGAAGATTCTCCCCATAATGTCTCCGGATACGGGGAGTTTCAAGGTTTCTCCTTTGTATCTTATCCTGCTGTTGAGCAGATCAACCTCACTGACACCCCCGAACACCTGGACGACGGTGGTCTCCTTTCCAACTTCTATAACCTGACCGATCCTTGTTTCGCCTGTGCCAAGCTGGACATCCACTATTTCATTGTATCTTATGCCCGGGATGCTCTCGATCACAAGGAGCGATCTTCTCGCTGTACTTATTGCCTTTGTCTGTCTCGTAAAGAGCTGCAGAGAATCCATTACGCTCCTCCTTTTTAAACAAAAGGATTCTTATCCATATCAGACCATAATTGTTTGATGTAGTCATCGAATTCTTCGTTTGGTATATCTTTCATTCTTGATATGCGAGGCAGCATTTTTGAAGAAGCTATCTCGCTCACCAGCATGCCTGCCTCGGTTGCTTCTCTCGCGAGGCCATAAAACTTAATGATGGTGTTGAGCATCATATGCGTCCTTTTGGGCTCCGTATAGGTGTCAACGGGGTGATACGCGCTTTGCATGAGGAAGTCTTCTCTGATCATCCGCGCCGCGAGAAGCACCAGCTTGTCGTCTTCGGGCAGTGCTTCGGGTCCGACGAGCCGGACGATTTCTTCCAGTTCCGCTTCATGCTGAAGAGTTATGAGTGCCTTGTTCCTTATGCTATTATAATCAGGGCTGATTCTGTTCCACCACTTGTCCACCGAATCGGCATAGAAACTATAGCTCTGGAGCCAGTTTATGGTCGGAAAGTGTCTCTTGTTGGCGAGCGCGACATCCAGCGAGTATAATACATCCACTATCCTCAGGGTTGCCTGGGTTACGGGTTCACTGAAATCCGCGCCGGGGGGACTTACTGAACCGATCACCGTGGCCGACCCCATCCTTTCAGGTTTTCCTATGCACTCAACCCTACCTGATCTTTCGTAGAAGGCCGAAAGTCTTGAACCCAGATAGGTGGGGAATCCCTCCTCGCCGGGTGTTTCTTCAAGCCTCGCGCCGATTTCTCTCATCGCCTCGGCCCACCTGGATGTTGAGTCGGCTACGAGGAGAACGTCATATCCCATATCCCTGAAATACTCGGCCATGGTAATCCCGATAAAAATGCTTATCTCTCTTGCGACAACGGGCATATTTGATGTGTTGGCGATAAATATCTCCTTTTCCTGTAGAAGCC
>CAZRUU010000012.1:0-3670 GCA_964603235.1 uncultured Syntrophaceae bacterium
GCAACCCGGCATGAAAACTCCGCTTGCTGTCAGGGATACTGCGATGCTGGAGCTTTTGTATGCGACGGGAATTCGCGCGTCGGAAGTGATTTCTCTATCCATGAGCAACATAAACTGGCAGGCTGGTTATCTCATCGTTGTGGGAAAGGGAAACAAGGAAAGGATTGTTCCGATTGGAAGGACAGCCTTTGACTGTTTGAACCGATATGTCGAAGGCTCAAGACGGAAGTTATCCAAGGGAAAATCGGTAAACACTATTTTTTTAAATAGATCGGGAACAGGCCTGACGCGTCAGGGGTTCTGGAAGATTGTAAAAAAATATGTTAGGAAGTCTGAATTGCACAAGAAGGTTTACCCTCATACATTCAGGCATTCTTTCGCGACACACCTTCTGGAGGGAGGAGCTGATTTGCGTTCTGTACAGGTAATGCTCGGTCACGCCGATATATCCACCACACAGATCTACACGCATGTCACTCGTGAGAGATTGAAAGAAATTCACAGGAAATATCATCCAAGGGGATAGTGATGGACTACTACCGCAGTTCTGTAGAAAAGAAGAGAAAAACCAGAGAACCCCGAACAGGAAAGGGCAGATTTACCCTACGGGGGATAGTCCTCATAGTGCTGATCTCTTTTGTTGTCGGAGTGGTCTCCAGCTTGCTGATGACAAACCTTGGAGGTCTTTCCCGGCTGTCAAGGATAAAAGACACCATTTTTGTTGCTGTCGCGGGAGAAACCCCACAAACGTACTGCATCGATATCGAAAAGAATGGGAATGACTACATATTAAAAGAAGGAGACCGGTTTGAGATTTCGTATCGTGATGAGTTTGTCATAAGGAGAGTAGCAACAAACTCTCTCTTTAACCGGGGTATCACGGTTGATATTGAGGGAATCGGGAGCTCAAATGACTTGGAGGCGCTGTTAAATGGAATTGACCTGGTTGACAGAAGGATAGCAGATGACAGCAAGACTTCTGGAATCAATGTTCTGTATCGGGGAAAGATCATTACATCCATTCCGATAGATGTAAAAATCATGCCACAAGACTGGTTGAGATTTGCGAAAGAGTCCAAAACAGATAAATCCAGAATAGAGTATCTTGAAAGTGCTGTTCGCATGAAAAAGGATGACATAAACGCGCGCAAGATGCTGGCGAAACTGTATGTAAAATCAGGGATGACCAATAAGGGGATTATGGAATATGAAAGAATATTAAAACAAAAATCTGGTGATCTGGCCTCTCTTATCGAGCTTTCGAAGATATACATGTACGGGAAACAGTACGAGAAAGCCTTAGTCCTTCATCGTAAAATCATCAAGATTGACCCCAAAGACGATGTTGCCTATGCGAACATAGCTTATTCCTATGCGAAGCTGGGAAATTGGAAGAGGGCGATCGCCAACTGTAATGCTTCGCTTAAACTTAATCCCGGCAGCACCACGGTTCGTTATAACCTGGCTGAAGCCTATGAAAAAACGGGCAGGGACAAAGATGCAATTACGCAATATGAACAAGTTTTGAAAAAGATGCCGGGTGATGTGAATGTTATGGTTGTTCTCTCGGATGCTTATCTCAGGACAGGCAGGTATGATGATGCAATCAATCTGTATAGAAAGGTTATAAAAAAACAGCCTAAAAATGCCTCCGCATATGCCAACATAGGACTCGCATACGGAAACAAAGGGGTTTCGGAAAAAGAAATAGCGAATTACAAAAAGGCCATCTCCCTCAGGCCTAAAGATTCAGTAGTGCATTTCAATCTTGCCATGGTGTACGAGAAGGAGAAACTTTACGATAAAGCAGCCCTGGAATATCGTAAAGTGCTGAAGCTCAAACCCAGCGATGCCGATGCTGGTCTGCGCCTTGCCGAATATTACCTGGCGAATAAAAACTACAGCAGTGCGCTGGGTATGTACGAAAAACTGGCAAAGGCCCAGCCCAAAAATGCATCCATATACGAAAAGGCCGGTTTTGCATATGGAGAATTAAAAAAGTATAAAAAATCTGTTGCCAATTATGAAAAGGCCATAAAATATGGAGCGAAGGGCAAATATATCCACTATAATCTTGCCTTCGCGTATGATAAAATCGGAAAAAAGAAAAAGGCAATCTCCGAATATGAAAAGTTCGCTTGGCGCAAGCCTACTATGGAGGTACTGACCATATTGGCGGATTACTACATGGAAGAGAAACAATACGACAGGGCCATAAACACCTATAAAAAGATGATCAAGATTAATCCACGGAAGGCAGGATTATATTCGGGTATAGGGTATGCCTATAGCCTGAAGGGGGATACAGGCAAGGCAATTGCCAATTACAAGGCTTCTATCCGTTATGACAGTGAAGACGATATGGTATACTGCCGGTTGGGCGAGGTCTATGAGAAGAAGGGTATGTATGAAGAGGCACTCGGGGAATATACAAATGCGTATCAGGTTAATCCCGATTCGAACGAAGCAGCGCGCAAGATACCGCGTATGAAAATTCGGATATTACAGAAAAAGCACCAATAGATAGAGGGAGTAGTGGAAATGGAACAAATTATTCTGGGGGACATGGTTATCGGCGGGGATGCTCCCTTTGTGCTGATTTCAGGTCCATGCGTTATCGAAGACGGCGTAAAGACGGAGAAAATAGCTCTGTACCTGAAGGATCTGGCAGGGGAGCTTGATATCCCTCTTATCTTCAAGGCATCCTATGACAAGGCGAACCGAAGCTCCATGAACTCTTTCAGGGGCCCCGGATTGAAAGAAGGCCTTGATATACTCAGGGGAATCAGAGAAGGGCTTTCAATTCCCGTCCTTTCTGATGTCCATCGATTTGAGGAGATTGAAGAGGCATCGAAGGTATTGGATGTGATGCAAGTTCCGGCATTCTTGTGCCGACAGACGGATTTCGTAGTGGAAGTCGCCAAAGCTGCCGGAATAATCAATGTCAAGAAGGGCCAGTTTATCGCTCCGTGGGATGTCTCCAATATATTAGACAAGATAGCCTCCACGGGGAATAAAAATATAATGATTACAGAGAGGGGCGTTAGCTTCGGTTACAACAACCTTGTCGCCGATATGAGATCACTTCCCATATTAAGAAAGATGGGGTATCCCGTGGTCTTCGATGCCACACACAGCGTGCAGCTTCCGGGTGGGGCTGGCAGTTCGTCCGGAGGCAACAGGGGAATGGCGGTTTATCTGTCACGTGCGGCAGTTGCCACGGGAATTGACGGATTGTTTCTTGAGGTTCATCCCGATCCCGAATGCGCCCTGTGCGATGGCCCCAATTCTCTTTATCTGGATTCACTTCCGGGTCTTCTCGAAATGCTCAAAAAAATAGACAGGATCGTTAAAACCGATAAAACTTGAAAGAAGAACAAATTATGGAGAAACCTCTCTTTGAAAAGATGAAGATGGTTACCTTTCTGGTATTAGATGTTGATGGTGTGCTGACCGACGGGAAAATAATTATTGATGACCTTGGAAATGAATCTAAAAACTTCAACGTCAGGGACGGGCACGGGCTGAAACTTCTGATGAGGAGCGGTATTGATGTTGCTTTTCTGACGGGTAGAGAGTCGGAGGTAGTGAAACACCGTGCTAAGGAACTTGGAATCAAAGATGTTTACCAGGGAGTGAGAGACAAGGCAAAGGTGCTGGGCGAGATACT
>CAZRUU010000012.1:3770-15126 GCA_964603235.1 uncultured Syntrophaceae bacterium
GAAGAAACTGCTTATTGGAGGATGCGTTCTTCTTGTTGGTGCGGTGTTTCTGTATGTACTTTGCGTCGTCCACAAAGAGGACAAAGACGTCCTGAAAGTCATTTCAGAAAAGGTCGATCTTCAGATAAAAGATTTTCACTATACCGAGGTGGGAGATCCCGATCTGGTATGGGAGATTAACGCGGATACCGCAAGATACATCAGGAAGGATGACATTACCCTCTTTGACAATGTTAAGACAAAGTTAATCTTTTCCAATGGTGGAATATATACGATAACAGGTGAAAAGGGCTCTCTGCATACAGATACAAAGGATATGGATATATATGGAAATGTGGTTGTCGTTTCGAATAGTGGAGACCGCTTTGAGACGGACAGTCTGTATTACACCGATACTAATAGAAGAATTTACACTAAGGATACCGTGGAGATGACACGTCCCGGGACCTATATAAGAGGAGTTGGCATGACTATATCGCTGAGGGACAGAAGAGCAACCCTGTTGTCCAATGTCAGTGCGGTAATAAAGAAAAAATAACTTTGATCGGGTGCTTGCAATATATGAGAAAAGAAATCTTCCTGATACTGGCATTTGCAGTGATTCTTCCCCTTGCATCAGTAATGGGCGTGTGCGGCGGGGAAAATCCGATACACATAACATCAGATCGTCTGGATGTTTATGATAACGAGAGTTTTGTTCTGTTTTCCGGGAATGTTGTAGCTGTCCAGGATAATACGGCAATAAATTCGGACGAACTGTATCTCTACTATGACAAGAAGAGCAATGGAAAAAATGCCATTTCCGACATAACCGAAGGCTCAGGAAAGATAGAGAGAATTGAACTGAAGGGTAATATAACCATAAAAAGGGGTAAAAGGACCGTTACCGGAGACATGGCTGTTTTCTATAATGCTGATCAAAAAATCGTAATGACCGGCAATGCCTTAATAATGGAGGGGGAAAACATAATCAGGGGGGACCGGATTACCGTTTTTCTGACGGAAAACAGAGGGATTGTGGATGGTTCCGGAGAAGAGAGGGTTACAGCTACTATTTACCCGGGCGACACGCAATAGTGCCGTTATTTTATTTATGGATAGGCGCTGAATAGGGACTAAGGCTGATTTTACTATAAAACAGGGTAAATTGAACTCTTGGAAAAGCTGCTTGCGACAGAACTGGTAAAAACCTACAACGGGCGACGTGTTGTGGATAAGATCAACCTGGAGGTTCGCAGGGGGGAAGTGGTTGGACTGTTGGGGCCTAACGGCGCTGGCAAGACGACGACCTTTTATATTATGGTTGGCCTGATAAACCAGGATGGCGGGAGCGTTTTGTTGAATGGTGAGGATATCAGCCGCTATCCGATGTATATGAGGGCGCGGAAGGGGATAAATTATCTCCCGCAGGAACCGTCAGTATTCAGAAAACTTACGGTGGAAGAAAACATAATGGCTATCCTGGAAACCCTTGATATAACTAAAGGGGAGAGAGAGGAAAGATTGCATAATCTTCTCAAAGAACTGGACCTTTCGGGCCTTTCAAAAAACATGGCATATTCCCTTTCAGGAGGCGAGCGTAGGAGGGTGGAAATTACAAGGGCGCTGGTTACATCACCGCAGTACATACTCCTTGACGAGCCATTTGCGGGCATTGATCCAATAGCAGTCGCGGATATTCAGGATATTATACGCAGACTGCGGTCAAGAGAAATAGGAGTTCTGATTTCTGACCATAATGTGAGGGAAACCCTCAAAGTTTGCGACAGGGCATATATCGTAAACGAAGGCACTGTACTGGTTGAAGGTGAACCTGGCTATATAGCAGGCAGTGAAATTGCCCGTAAATTTTACCTCGGGGAAGATTTCGATCTATAGGCAAAGCAATGGCTTTCGAACTCAAACAGAATCTTAAACTGACGCAGCAATTGGTCATGACTCCGCAGCTTCAGCAGTCGATCAAGCTCCTCCAGCTTTCGAGATTAGAACTGGTGGATACAGTAAATCAGGAACTTGAAGAAAACCCTCTCCTCGAAGATAGGCCTGTCGATAGTGATCCGGAGACAGATGTTGTTCCCGAACTTGATGATATGAAGGTTGAAACGAAGACAAAGGAGATCACCGGAGAGGGGGATGGAAAAGAGGACTTTGACTGGGATGGCTATTTCGAAGATTTTGGTCCAATGGGTGTTCCCTATTCTCACGAAAATGTTGACGCTCCATCTTTCGAGAACACATTTACTAGAACAAGTTCTCTCTCGGATCATTTGCTGTGGCAACTCAACCTGTCGCGTTTTGCTGATGTGGAAAGGCGTGTGGGTGAACAGATCATAGGCAATTTAAACAGCGACGGATATATCATGGCAACCGCTGAAGAAATTGCCTCTTTAGAGGATGTTGATCCGGTGCTTGTTGAAGATGTTCTTGAAAAACTCCAGAAATTTGATCCTCCGGGTATCGCCGCGAGGGATTTGAAAGAGTGTCTGCTTGTGCAGATCAGACTTTTGGATATTGATTCACCACTTCCGGAGAAGATAGTTGAAGATCATCTGAAGGATCTTGAAACGAAAAACTACAATAATATAGCCAGAAAACAGAAGATTTCAATTGATGATGTCAAACAGGCAGTGTTGCTTATAAGCAAACTGAATCCCAAACCAGGGCTTCTTTACAACGAAGAGAAGCCCCAATATATAATCCCGGATGTATTCGTTTTCAAGACTGGAGATGTATACAGGATTGCCCTGAATGATGACGGCATGCCAAGACTGAGAATAAACAATCTTTATAAGGAAATCATGAGCGGTATGAAAAAGAATGAAGGGAAAGAATGCAAGACCTATATCAGAGATAAACTGCAGTCCGCGACTTGGTTGATAAAGAGCATTCAGCAAAGGCAAAAAACAATTTACAGGGTATCTGAGAGTATCGTGGAGCACCAGGTTGAATTTTTTGACAAGGGCATCAATTATTTAAAACCCATGGTTTTGAGGGACATTGCTGATGGTGTTGAGATGCACGAGTCAACCATAAGCAGGGTTACCACGAATAAATACATGCATACGCCGAGGGGCATATTTGAACTCAAATATTTCTTTAACAGCGGAATAAACAGGGTAGGCAATACCCATCAGATAGCATCGCAAAGCGTTAAGGAAAAAATAAGGCAGATAATAAATGAAGAGGATAACAGGAAACCATATAGTGACGATCACATAGTTGATATCCTCGTAGACTCGGATATATCCATAGCAAGGAGAACGGTGGCAAAGTACAGGGAATCGCTGGGAATATTGTCTTCATCCAAGAGAAGGAAGTATTTCTGATCTGATGAAATACCGATTGACTTTTATAATCGGCTCAAATATAAAGCGGGGTTTCATCGTGTTGGCGATCGATGAAGCCATTTTAAGAAATTTGATAGAAAAATCAGGAGAACTTAGTGTATTACACTAAGTCTACCGTAGAGGAGGAACACGCATGCAAACTTCTTTTACCTTTCGGAACATGGAAGCCGGAGAATGGTTGAAAGATTATGTTAGTAAAAAACTTGCCAGGATTGAAAGATATATAGACAAGCCTGTAAGTGCCCATGTAATACTGTCTGTGGAGAAATTCAGGAATGTTGCAGAAATAAAATTATCAGCCAGGAATACAGCCCTTCAGGGTAAAGAAGAGGCGAAGGAAATGACTCTTGCCGTTGACAATGTCATAGATAAGATAGAACGGCAGATGAAGAAATATAAGGGGAAAACTAGGAATCACAAGGATGTTGCATCCATAGGCGAGAGCATGGGGTCTGGAGAACTGTCTGCTGAGGAATATGATGAATACGATGAAAACCCCGAAGTAGTGGAGACCAGAAAAGTCGTACTCAAACCTATGTCTCTGGACGATGCGATTCTGGAAATGGATGAGTCGAGAAACAGGTTCGTCATTTACAGGGATTTTTCCTCTGAGAGTGTGAGCGTTCTTTATCGTCGTGATGACGGGAAGTATGTCCTGATCGAGACCAACAGCTGAAACAGAGGGTTAGCTATAATGAATATCCAGGATATGCTTAAAAAAGAATTTATCATCGAAAATCTGAAATCTAGGACGAAGAAAGAGGTTCTTGTTGAATTGTCGGATGTTTTTTCGCATGGCAATACAGATATTGACCGTAGTAATGTAATCGAAGTGTTGTTGGAGAGGGAAAAACTTGGGAGTACAGGAATAGGTGATGGCATTGCCATACCTCATGGAAAACTTGCGGGTCTTGAAAAACTTATCATCTCATTCGGAAGAAGTGTAACGGGGGTTGATTTTGATTCCCTGGACGGTAAGCCTGTGCATATTTTCTTTTTGCTTCTGGCTCCGGAGAATTCGGCGGGACAGCATCTGAAAGCGCTGGCGAGGATATCGCGAATGCTGAAAGATGTCTCCTTTAGAGAGTCTCTGATCAAGGCCGAAACTTCTGAAGAGGCATACAATCTTATAGTTGAAAAGGACGGAGCATATATTTAGAATTCCTGTCTGTAATATCCATCTCACTTTCTCGTGTTATCATAGCGGTTTCTTTGGATCATCTCCCGATTAGTTGTAGTTGCCAGAAGGGTTCAAGACCTGATTTGTCGGGAAAGGGGTCGAGTGAAATGCTAAAAAAATACAAAGAAGGTTCTTCTCCAACTAAAAGCATACAGGGTGTGTTGATAGAGCTGTTCGGTATAGGGATTGTCATAACCGGCGGGAGCGGGATAGGCAAGAGCGAATGCGGCCTAGAGTTGGTAACAAGGGGCCACAGGCTCGTTGCTGACGATTCAGTGGATATAAGAAAAGCTCCTGACGATACACTCTACGGGGAATGTCCTGATGTGACGAGACATTTCATGGAGATCAGGGGAATCGGCGTTGTCAACGTGAAAAGCCTCTTTGGCGCGGGTGCCGTAAGCGACGGCGTATCGGTGGATATCATTGTCGAACTGATCAGATGGGAAGACTGGGCGGATCAGGACAGGCTGGGTTTAGAAGAACAATACTGCCACATTCTTGCTGTTGACCTACCAATGGTCAGACTGCCCGTAAGGTCGGGGGGGAATATGGCTACTGTCATTGAAATAGTAGCTAGAAATCATATACTTAAAAAAAGGGGCTATAATGCTTCGATGGACCTGATAAAAAAAGTTTCCGATAGGATAAGAAAGACAGAAAAGTGATGGAAAATCTTCGTGTCGTCATTATAACAGGCCTGTCGGGTTCCGGGAAGAGTACGGCGTTGAAGGCCTTGGAAGATATAGGTTTTTTTTGTGTGGATAACCTTCCGATCATGCTTCTTCCCAAATTTCTGGACCTGCAGACCGGAACCTCATCCGAAGTTTCGAAGATAGCTCTGGTTATGGACTTGCGTGAGAAACATTTTCTTGAAAAACATATAGATATCCTCTCCAAATTGAAGAAAAAGAAGTACAATATTGAGATACTTTTCCTTGATACAAACGATGATCTCCTTCTGCGAAGGTTCAGCGAAACGAGAAGGATGCACCCCCTGTCAGAGGGCAAGACCATTCTTGAAAGTATAAAGCTGGAACGGGATAAACTGCACGAATTAAAGGCGATGTCCGGCAATGTCATTGACACGTCGCATTACAGTGTTCATCAGCTGAAGGAACATGTCCAGAGACTCTGTCTTGCTCCCGGCAAGGTCAAAAAACTCCTTGTAAATCTTATATCCTTCGGATACCGGTTTGGCTTGCCTGCGGACGCGGATATTGTAATGGATGTCAGATTTCTTCCCAATCCCTATTTTGTTAGTGATCTCAGGGAGTATAACGGCAATGAAAAAGTCGTGGAAGATTATGTTATGCAGTGGGATGACACAGAGCAATTTCTTCTGAACCTTTTCAAGATGATAACATTCCTTACGCCATTGTACGAAAAAGAGGGGAAATCATACCTGAATATCGCAATTGGGTGTACAGGAGGAAGACACCGGTCCGTGGTCATACTCAACCAGTTGGCCAAATATTTTTCGGACAGGAACTATACGACAAATATAAGCCACCGAGATGTAGACAGGGCGTGAAACTACTCAGGTTCACAGTTCAGGATTGTTTCGCCTGCGGGGACGCCAGCTTTCTCGTTATATTATCCTTTATCCAGTGTGGGTCCCACCATTCCACCGGGTTTACAAATTTTCCTCCCACTATCATACTGAAGTGGAGATGATCGCCGCCTGCCATGCCGGTGTTGCCTGTGCGGCCTATCATCTCGCCTTTCGTGACCGCTTGTTCCTTATTTACGCTTACCGACGAAAGATGACCATAGAGGCTGAAAATCCCCATGCCGTGATCTATGATTACTGTATTGCCGTAGATTCCGAGATATCCTGCAAAGACGACAATGCCCCCATTTGATGCCTCTATCGGCGCGTTTCTCGTAGAGGCCAGATCAACTCCCATATGCACGCTTTTGCTTATTTCCCTGCCATCATGATAATAGGTTCTCCTGTCGCCGAAGGTTGCCATGGTAGCGGCATTTTTCATTCGGAGAAAGGTTCCTTCCCAGAGTTGCTCCGGATGTGTCTTTTCGCAGATCGTTTCAATCGTTTCTAAATTTTGCGCTCTCATCTCCGTGTTTATACGAGAGAAGGCTTCGAGAAGGGTTGTTTCTCTCAAATCTTTGTATCTGCGCTGAAACTCCGGCATCTTCATTTCCAGGAAACGCTGACTGATATTCATCCTGTCCCCGCGGAACTTCTTGTTTCTTATATGAAAAGAGACCGGACAGATTGAACTGTTTCCGGCATTGTCTTCAGCAAGAATACTTATCTTCAGGTTTTTCTTTGCCGTATTCATGGGTATGGCAAAATAAGATATATGGCGTATCCCCTCCGTTGCGGTCTCCAGATACGAAGGAAAGTAATTGTTGCCGACCTGCACCCCGCTTCGAGACACATCATCTGAAATGCTGTAGGTTACGACGCACGACCCCCCGGGATTTATATAGTTGGAAAAACCTGCAGTGGATATCCTCGGTGGTATGGTGTCTATAACGACTTTGAATGTACTGACCGTTGTGTTTTTTCTGAGGGAATAATCGGTAACTGATATGTCGATCGTAGCAGCTCCGTCGTGGAGCTTCATCTCTTCTGGAAATACATTGACTGTAAGGGTTTCTTTCTCTATCCCCTTTTGGGGCAGATTCAGAGAACTTAATGTATATTTCTTTCCATCCTGCGATATATCGACGTAAACATTGCGAAGACCGCTCTTTCTGTCGATGCAGGTAATACCCAAAGTAGTTTCCTGTCCTATCATTTTGACATCCTGATCTAATATTATTGCTGGTTTTTCTCCCTCGAAATAGACCATGAAAGACCAGGTTCCCACACCTACCAGCGCGATCAACACAATAAAAAACAGATACTGCAGATACTTCTTCATACAATCCTCTCTTTCACGATTTCACCAGATCTTCTGAACTGAACAGCGAGCGCATTTCCCGCTGCTTGCGGCGGGCTAAGCGAGCGAATAAAAAATAAACATTATCCTTACCCCGATAAACGGGATAAGTGCATTAACGATATTATTTTCTGGTAGAAAATAATATCCAATTTACTAAACAATCGGAGATTCCCCGCAATTTGTTGAGGGGAGCTTCAATTTCATCCGACCCTTTCACAGTTGACCTTATATATAATAACTGTTATGTTTTTCAATCTATTTTGACAGTGCTTTGGATTTTTAAAAAAAGAGCTGACAGTATAAATTATTTTCCCGTACAATACGCAGATACAGGGACATTGCCATGCTGAAAAACAAAAATGTCGTTCTCGGGATAACAGGCGGTATCGCCGCTTACAAGGCTGCGGAACTAACAAGGGAACTGGTGAAACGAGGGGCGCGGGTGAAGGTCATCATGACAGAAAACGCGGTCAGATTCATAGCTCCGCTTACCCTGCAGACGCTCTCCGGCAATCCGGTTTATAGTGATATGTTTTCTCTTGCCGGTGACTGCGAAATACCTCATATATCTCTGGCACAGACGGCCGACATAATCGTAGTAGCTCCTGCAACAGCCAATATAATCGGCAAGATTGCGTCAGGTATTGCCGATGATCTCCTCTCTACGACAATAATAGCCACAAAGGCCCCCGTGCTGATATGTCCCGCTATGAATTCAAACATGTATGACAACCCCATCCTGAGATCCAATATTGACAAACTTTCCTCGCTGGGCTATCTCTTTATAGACGCCGGATATGGAGAACTTGCCTGCAAGGGAGAGGGCCCCGGAAGATTGCCGGATCCCGGAGATATTGCTGAAGAGGTGGAGGCAGTTCTTACAGCGAAAGATCTGGAAGGATACAGAATATTAATAACAGCAGGGCCTACCAGAGAATCATTTGATCCTGTGAGATATATATCTAATCACTCATCCGGGAAAATGGGGTATGCCCTGGCCATAATGGCGAGGAGGAGGGGTGCGGATGTCACACTGGTCAGTGGGCCCACATCGCTTTCCGTGCCGATTGGTGTAAAATTCGTTGGGGTGTCGAGTTCTAAGGAGATGAGGGATGCCGTAATGGAGCACTTGGAAGATTCGACAGTCATTATCAAGGCTGCCGCGGTAGCCGATTACCGTCCATCCACTGCCTCGGATTCCAAGATAAAGAAAAGTGCTGGCCGACTGGATATTAGCCTTGAGAGGACGCCCGATATAATATCCGAAGTCAGCAACACAAAAGGAAGTCGCATACTTGTGGGATTCGCCATGGAGACGGAAGATCTTGTTGAAAATGCGAAAGGCAAGATGATTGCTAGGGATATGGACCTGATAGTGGCGAACGAACTTGGCCGTCCCGGTTCCGGATTTCAGCACGACACAAATATTGTGAAAATAATAGACAGGTCAGGCGGAATTGAAGAATTGCCCCTTATGGATAAAAAAGATGTGGCGGACAGGGTTCTGGACAGAGTTCTGGAAATCTTCTGCAGAAGGGGTGAAAAATGAGAGACGAACTCCTGGAACTGACAAGCGCCTTGAAAAATCAGATAATATTCGAAAAAGAATCAAGAAATGGTCTTTACAGCAAGTTGTACATAAAGAAAAATTCGGATGTATTATCATCATTGCCTGTTAATGCCGCAGCGAACAACAGGATGGTTCGCGTTCCATCCATTACGCTGGAGGATATAGGGAAAGAATTAGGGGACTGCAAAAGGTGCAAATTGCACAAAAAGAGACACCACATTGTCTTTGGAGAGGGCAGTCCCACATCCGACCTTGTATTTGTTGGTGAGGCCCCGGGAAGAGACGAAGACATGCAGGGGAAACCCTTTGTGGGCCGGGCGGGAAAGTTGCTCACTGACATTATAAAGGCCATGGGGTTGGAGAGAAAAGATGTTTATATATGCAATATATTAAAATGTCGTCCCCCCGAAAATCGCAATCCTGAGCCTGACGAAATCGCCGCGTGTGAGCCCTTTCTGATCAAGCAGCTTGAGGCTATACAACCGCGTGTTATTTGCGCGATGGGTAAATTTGCAGCTCAGACTCTTCTCGAAACAGGTACAGCCATCTCCACGCTGCGTGGAAGATTCCACTCCTATCACGGGATAAAACTAATGCCCACATACCATCCAGCCTATCTTTTGAGGAATCAGGGCGCAAAGAAACAGGTATGGCAGGATGTGCAGATGATAATGGAAGAGTTAAAGCAGGAGGCGTAGGGCAGGGATCAGGGAACAGAAGATTCCCACCATATGCCATGCCGGTAAAAGCGGGAATCCGGACAGAATCGGGAGAACTCCATGAAACATAGAATACGGGTATACATAGTCTTATCGATGACGGTTTTGCTCCTTGTCGTTGGTGGAGCGATACAATCCTTTGGAGAAGATGCAAAAAGTGTCTTTGACGTAATCACAATCGATTCGGCCATCACCCCCGCCGTTGCGGATTATGTTACCAAGGGTATTGACCGATCTCGGGCAGAGGGATCCTCCGGGATAATTATACTTCTGGATACCCCCGGGGGACTGGACCTGGCGATGCGGGATATCGTCAAGGAGCTTCTGAACTCCCCCCTTCCGGTCATCGTTTTTGTTTATCCGTCCGGCGCCCGCGCGGCGTCGGCAGGGGTCATGATAACGATGGCCGCTTCGGTGGCCGCCATGGCCCCGGGCACAAATATCGGTGCCGCTCACCCCGTAGCAATCGGTCTCGGGGGCAAAATGGACGAGACAATGGCGAAAAAGGTGGAAAATGACGCGGTTGCCTACGCCATGGGAATAGCGAATCAAAGAGGACGCAACGCCGAGTGGATCAGCAAGGCTGTGAAGGAAAGTGTCTCCATTCCAGCTGAAGAAGCGCTCAAACAGAATGTCATTGATCTAATTGCACCCGATGTAGAGAACCTACTGAAAAAGATAGACGGGAAGAAAATATCACTCCCCTCCGGGGATGTGATTTTTAAGACAAAGGGTGCCGTTATAAACAAAATAGAGATGGGATTGCGGGAGAAGGTTCTTATAACCCTGAGCAATCCCAATATAGCCTATCTCCTGATGATGATAGGACTGGCCGGCCTCTACTTTGAATTTGCCAATCCCGGGGCGATCCTGCCCGGTGTCGTCGGGGGGATTTCACTCATACTTGCCTTCTTCGCCATGCAGACCCTTCCGGTGAGCTATGCCGGTATTGCGCTGATACTGTTCGCTATCGTCCTCTTTATCGCTGAGATAAAGATCGTAAGCCACGGCATGCTCAGCGTGGCGGGGGTAATCTCCCTTGTCCTGGGTTCGGTGATGCTGTTTGACTCTTCGGTATCGGCTCTCAGAGTGTCGTTTGGCGTGATGATACCCACCATAGTGATCGTATCACTTTTCTTTATCGCCATTGTATCACTCGCCGTCAAGGCGCAGAGAGGAAAACCTTTCACCGGAGTGGAGGGAATGATCGGTCGGGAAGGCACGGCGATAACCGCCGTCCACACCGATGGGAAAGTTCTTGTCAGGGGAGAGTACTGGAATGCCTCCAGCGGGAAGCCCGTAGAAGAAGGAACGGGTGTACGGGTAATCGGCGTCAAGGAATTAATACTCGAAGTGGAAAAAATAAAAGAGATATAGAGGAGGAAGAAATATGTACACAATTATAGCAGTCGTTGTTCTGGTGGTGATGTTCCTGGCGGCCTCGATACGGATTCTCAACGAGTACGAGAGAGGGGTGATCTTCCGCCTGGGAAGGATCATCGCTACCAAGGGACCCGGCCTCATCATCCTGATACCTGTCATAGACCGGATGGTTAAGGTGGATATGAGAATCATCACGATGGATGTCCCCCCGCAGGATGTGATAACGAGGGACAATGTCTCCA
>CAZRUU010000013.1:0-7867 GCA_964603235.1 uncultured Syntrophaceae bacterium
AGTTTCATTTTCTCCACTCCTTTTACAGAATAAACATGTTACAAATACCGTGCCATAAAATTAGTCTCTCACACAAAAGAGAACGCGCAATTGTTACGGGTAATTACAGCGAAGAGCATTCTGCGGACATTGACAAGAGTTGCATAAATGCTACTATAATCGCAAATATGTGTCGCGTGAATGCGACTAGGAGGCTGTCCGAGAGTAGCTTCGTCGCGAGGTTGAGTCCGGGGTCAGGAATGTATGAACTGGATACCGGCCATAATAACAACTATAAGAACAAGAGCGGCATAATCTGTCGATGACATACGGAGATTTCTTAAGTAGGTTCTCGGGCCCCTTTTGTATCCACGGCCTTCCATGGCTGTTGCTGTTTCTTCCGCCTTTCTAAAAGAGCTTAAGACAAGAGGGAGTGCGAGAGATGTAATGTTCTTTATCTTCTTGATTATATTTCCCTTTTTAAAGTCTGCACCCCGTGCCATCTGGGCCTTTTTGATCCGGTCAACTTCTCCCAGAAAGGTCGGAACAAATCTGAGGGCGAGTGAAAGCATTATTGCGATATCATGGGTAGGAATTCCAAGGGGCCGGAGTGGTTTTAAAATACCTTCTATTCCACTGACAAGATCTGAAGGAACGGTGGTCATTGTAAGAATTGATGCGCTTATCACCAGAAACATAAATTGCCATGTTATATAGAGGCCCCTGTAGAAACCTTCATGTGTTATAGACAGCCCAAAAAAAGAAAACTGCACGATTGACGTACCTTCGGTAAATAAAAAGTGAAGGAGAAACAGAAGTATAAAGAAAACTATAAAGGGTTTGAGACTGCTGATAACGCGCTGAAATGTCAGGCGGGACATGAAGATTACAGCAATCATGAAGACGGAAAGTAAGAGCCCGGCATTAACATCCACCCTCAGTATAAGAATACTCAAGACGATAACTGACAATATTTTAATTCGCGGGTCCAACCTGTGTATGATTGAATTTCCGGGAACATATTGACCCCAGTTATACATTCTGTTCGCTCCCCGGAACCGGCAGATTATATGTGCTTTCCATGATCACTTTCTTTTTCACCATATGCTGATGGATTTTATGACGCATGCAGGTTTTGTAACCGGCTCAATATTTCAAGACACGCCTCATCGATGGTCAGAACATCTGTTCGAATATCTTCGCCTCTTTGTTTTAAACGCCATACCAGGTCTGTGGCAACGGGAATATCCAGTTTCAGCGCCTTCATCTGTTCAACTCTACCGAATACTTCCTTTGGTGATCCGGTAAACACTATGCGGCCTTCATTCATGACAATGATCCTGCCCGCGTTTACAATCTCATCCATATTGTGAGTAATATGAATAATGGTAATACCCTGTTTGTTAATTTCCTCTATGATTGACAAAATACGGTCACGACCCGATGGATCAAGATAGGAAGTGGGTTCGTCAAATATGATATACTCTGGCTTCATGGCAAGAACTCCGGCTATTGATACGAGGCGTTTTTCTCCGCCGGAAAGGGTATGGGGCTGACGCTCCGCGTGATTTTTCAGGCCCACCATCGCAAGGCTTTCATCAACTCTCTGCCTTATCTCCGGGGAAGGCAGTTCCAGATTTCCGGGGCCGAACGCGATATCCTCTTCTACGGTCATTCCCACAATCTGGTTGTCGGGATTCTGAAAGACCATTCCAACCCTGCGCCTGATCTCTTCCACGCAAGATTCATCATCCGTACCCATTCCATCGACGCTTACCCGTCCGTCCTCCGGATAGAGCAGGGCATTGAAATGTTGGACCAGCGTGGTCTTTCCGCACCCGTTCGGACCGATAATTCCTATATATTCTCCCTCATCAATTGTCATATTGATACGGTTCAGTACCGGTTCACTCGAACGGTCATATCTGAATGTTACATTTTCTACTTTAATCATTGATGCACCCGTAAAAAGCTCCACTATGCCGACACGTCGGTATTATAGTGGGAAGTAACTCGTTTAACTCATTCCCGTTTCCCACCTTGTCATTCTCGCGAAAGCGGGAATCCAGGGGGAAATGAACAAAATCCTGGATTCCCGATCAGATCGGGAATGACAAGTTACTTGGAAGCCGTCAATCATTTCAAATTTTCTTAATATGTATCCTGCTTTTAATCTTTACTATCAGAAGAGTTGCTGCCGCAATCTTTATGGCATCCCCTATCAGAAACGGCAGAACGCCCACCGTAATCGCCTTTTGCAGGGAAAGATGCGCCACTACTGACAACTGCGCAACTCCACAGATATAGATGGCAACGGTTGCCACGATCAGCGATAGGGCTATCCACACATACCCGGAATGTTTTCTCGATTCCATCATTCTTCCGACTATGTACGCCCCGATGATAAATCCTATGAGATAACCCCCCGTCGGCCCTATGAGAACACCAAGGCCTGCCTTCCCACCGGCAAAAACCGGCAGCCCCATTATGCCAAGCAGGATATAGACAATCTGACTCAATGCACCCAGATACCCGCCAAGCATAGAGGCCGCAAGATACATAACAAAAGTCTGAAGCGTTATGGGAATCAACGGCAATGGAATTATAATATAAGCGCCTAACGCCGTCATAGCGCCAAACATGGCGGCATAAGACATTCCCCGTGTTGAAATTTTTCCGGCCATATCGTCTCCTATCTATTTAATAACTTAACATCTCCTGAAAATATTCTGTGCAGTGTTCCTGCCGAATCTTTCAGAACCAAGACTCCGTTCTCATCCACATTCACAACTTCGCCGGTATGTGATTGATTTACTAAATCTATCCGTACCTGCCTTCCGATAATATCAGAAAGCTCTTTCCATCGTTTCAGGACGGGGCCGAAACCGGATTTCCTGAAAAGTTCATAATATTTTTCAAGCCACTCCAGATAAGCCTTTAGAATCCTTCTCCTTGGAAACTGCCTGCCCGTTTCAAGGAGAATTGAAGTAGCTGTATCACTGATATCCGCGGGAAAAAGATCAGACGAAATATTAACATTTAATCCCAAACCGATTATCACATATTCAACAGCATCCATCTCGGTTCTGACCTCCGTCAAGATACCCGCCAGTTTCCTCCCATACATCATGATGTCATTCGGCCACTTTATCCTTACGTCCAGAGATGTCAAAGAAAGCAGCGCTTCAACCACCGCTACAGCCGCCATAAGGGTCAGTTTAGGAGATTCACTCGGGGCTAACCTGGGCCGTAATATAATAGAAACGTAGATTCCCTTCCCTTCAGGGGAGAACCAGCTTCTTCCCCTTCTCCCCCTGCCCAGTTCCTGCTCTTCCGCTATAATTACAGTACCTTCTGCAGCCCCTTCATCAGCCATATATTTTGCCCTGACATTAGTAGAGTCTGTCAAGCGGTGGTGGTAGATATCTCTCTTTCCAATGATTTTGGTATTCAGCCCTTCCTGAATTTCATTTTTAAGCAGGATTTCCGGCACATCTCTGAGGGAATACCCCTTTCTGCGGGATGATTCGATCACATACCCTTCTTCTTTCAGTTTATGTATATGCTTCCAGATGGCCGAACGGGTCATGTTCATTTCTTGGCCCAGAGATTCACCCGAGACCCAATCGTCCCTTTTTTCCTTTAAGCTGGCAAGTAACTGATCTTTCGTGGTCATTGTCCATTAAACTCTCAGAGCTTTAGACTCCCGCAACTTGTCCGGGGTAGTGTTGTGTGTGCTTCATACTTCCTCCCGTACACAATGTCAACCTGTATTTGAATTGTGGTTGACTCAATTTTATGCACTTTTCTTCATTAAGTTCGCGGGGGGATTTGGGGGAAAAGCATAGATGCAGTACGACGGTTTCGTGACAAACTCCATCATATCGCTTTGCAGCAGGTAGTGGAAAATATGGTGTAAAAAAGACACAGCCCCGAGCCAGACTGTGCCTGCCCGTTGAGGAATTTTAAGTTGTTCAGCCTTTATCCGGCATTCTAACAGTTAACACGGGGACTTTGCTTCCCCGGAGTACCTTATCAGTAACACTTCCAAAAGCCCATCGAGTAATACCATGTCGTCCATGTGTCGACATAGCCACCAAGTCAGCTTCAACCTCGGCTTCAGCTTTAATGATCTCTTCAGCAGAAGATGTACCGAATGCCACTTCACATCTTACGGTAATTCCTTTACCTTCGAGACATTCAGCGGTATTTCTCAGGTAGTCAATTGCCTGCACCTTCATTTGCTCCAGCTCACTCGCAGTATAGGGAATCTCGACAGCTTCATCCCCCGTGGCAACAGCGTAGGTCAATAATGTAATTACCTGGAAGAGAATGACTTCTACCTTGCTCCCCAGTGCCAGCTTAGACACCATTTCCTCAACGTGGTGCAGGGCGGTTTCACCTGCTGCAGATCCATCCAATGGAATTAAAAAAATTTGAGACATTATTTACCTCCTTATACTTCAGATAGGGGTTAAACTGTTCCCCTGAGTTGAGTTACTGTTTCTTCAAATGAGAAATGTGATCAACCGGATGAGCCCATAACATCTCTTGCAATGACAATTCTCTGCACCTCTGAACTTCCTTCATAGATGGAAGTTACCCTTGCATCACGATAGAGCCTCTCCACCTTGTATTCCGTCATATACCCGTATCCCCCATGTATCTGGAGGGCCTTATAGGATGCCCTGTTTGCGAGTTCCGATGCGAACAGTTTTGCCATTGATGCCTCTTTTGTAAACGCCAGGCCCCGGTCCTTCTGGTTGGCGGCGGACAGGGTAAGCAGTCTCGCCGCTTCTATCTGTGTGGCCATATCGGCAACCATCCACTGGATCGCCTGGAAAGAGCTGATAGTCTTGCCGAATTGCCTGCGAGCATTTGCATATTTAACGGCTTCATCCAGGCATGCCCTTGCTATTCCCAGCGATTGTGAGGCAATCCCTATGCGCCCACTGTCCAGTGCCGTCATTGCAACCTTGAATCCCTGCCCTTCTCTGCCCAGTAGATTCTCCTTTGGAATCCTGCAATCATCAAAGATAAGCTCGACCGTGTTTGATGCCCTAATGCCCATCTTTTTCTCTTTTTTCCCCACAGAAAAACCGGGAAATTCTTTTTCTACTATAAAGGCGGAAAGGCCGCGATTTCCCTTTTTGGAATCAGTTCTTGCTATCAGGTTTATTAAGTCCGCATATCCTCCGTTGGTGATAAAGTTCTTTGTCCCGTTTACGAGGTAATAATCACCCATATCTTCTGCCCGTGTTTTTATGCTACCCGGATCCGAACCTGCATCAGGCTCCGTAACCGCGAAGGCACCGAGCATTTCCCCACTGGCTAATGGTTCTAAATATTTACGCTTTTGCTCTTCATTTCCGAACTTCAAGAGTGGTTCACAGGAAAGATTTGTTACCGACATGGTAACCGCGGTAGAAGCGCACGCATAGGCTATCTCCTGCAGCGCCAGGGAATAGCTGACAGCGCCGGCACCCGAGCCTCCATACCCGACGGGAACCATCATGCCCATCAGGCCGAGCTGCCCCATCTTTTTGACCACATCAACGGGGAACATCTCCTCCTCATCCCTTTTGCCCGCGAAGGGTTCAAGCTCCCTTTTCGCGAAATCCCCGGCCATCAATCTGATCATTTCCTGTTCGCTTGTCAGATGAAACAATGTGACCTCCCTTCCTTAAGGAATGTAGATTACAATAAGAAGTTCTGTAGTTTTCTTTGCCGGATTACTGAGTTTATGATGAAGAGCGGAGTCAAAATGCATGTTTTCCCCTTCATCGAGTTTTGTAATGTTCTCACCGACCTGTATGGTAAGTCCACCTTTTAAAACGTAGATGAATTCCTCTCCCTCATGGTGATATTCAACACCCTTATGCTTTGTCTCCGGATCGATTGTGACGAGATATGCCCTCAGATGTTTATCCAAGCCCGGCTTGGTCAGAGATGTGTACGCGTAGGACTCCACCCTTTTCTTATGGCTCTTCCTGCGTCTCTTTAAGGCATCTTTCTCTTCCTCCGACTCAAGCTCGGAAATATCTATTCTGAAAGTCCGGCTGATCTGGAGGACCAGCGATACCGGTGGAACCGTTTTGTCCTGTTCGATCTTCTCAAGGATATCTGAGGAATATCCAGTCTCGTGGGAGAGATCTTCAAGGCTTAGCCCTTTCTCTTCCCTGATGGCACGTATTCTCTGCCCGAAAGATTTCCATTTTTTATCTTTTCTTGCCATCTATGCCTCCATCTCTACGATCATTGTTACCGATTCTCCTCCGCCCAGGCATAGTGAAACCTGCCCGACCTCGATGTTACGCCTCTTCATCTCGTAGATGAGGGTTGTTAACAAACGGGCACCGGATGCGCCTATCGGATGACCCAGGGCTACTGCCCCTCCATTCACATTGACTGTTTCAGGATTGATATTTAATTCCCTGAGTACGGCTACCGTTGAACCTGAGAATGCTTCATTTATTTCGTGCAGTTGTATGTCGGATAGTGCCATTCCCGCTTTTTTCAGCGCCTTCGGGATGGAGTATATGGGTGCCATAAGAACATATTCCGGTTTGATTCCCGCGGAGGCGTAGTCAATAATTCTTGCGAGAACAGGAGAGTTCATTACTGAGGCTTTCTCTCGTGAAGTAATTACAAGGGCCGAAGCACCATCGCTGACAATCGAGGAATTCCCTGCCGTGGCATAACCCTTTTCCTGAAAGGCGGGCTTCATCTTTGAAAGTGCCTCCATACTCGTCGACCTGGGGCCTTCGTCCGTGTCGATCCTTACGGTACCTTTTTTTCTGTCATGAATATCGACAGGGGTAATCTCTTCCTTAAAACGTCCCTCTTGAACGGAATTCAGGGATTTTTCATATGACAGGCATGCGAATGCGTCCTGATCCTCCCGGCTTATTCCCCATTTCTCTGAGATAAGATCGTTGCTGATACCCATGTGGAAATCATTAACTATGTCCCAGAGACCGTCGTGCACCATATGGTCTACCAGTTCGCCTGTCCCCATCCTTATGCCCAGTCTTGAATCCGGAAGATAATGGGGCGCGGCGCTCATATTTTCCATTCCCCCCGCCACGATAACATCCGCAAATCCTGTCTTTACGTACTGGGCGGCAAGGATAACGGACATAAGACCGGAGGCGCATACCTTGTTAACGGTGAGGGCGCCCTTTTCAATCGGAATTTCCGTCTTCATGGCGGCCTGTCTCGCCGGATTCTGACCGTATCCACAGGGAAGTACCATGCCCATTATGACTTCATCTACATCTGCGGATCTAATGCCTGCTCTTTTTATCGCTTCACGAATGACGATTGCCCCCAACTCTGTTGCGGGAATCTTGCTCAAACCACCCTGGAACACCCCGAGCGGTGTTCTGCACGCACTTACCAGTACCGCATCATTTCCGCTTTTCATCAAGATCCCTCCTTAGCTGTACAAGATATCATCTTAAACGGTGAATGGAGTAAATATATGACAACAATATATGCCAAACAAAAAAGGCCGCTCTATTTTTCGATAAATTTCACAAGACCTTCAATGTCTCTTGCGCGGATCAGGGTTTCCAACTTACTAAGATTGTTTTTATATAATGTGAGAATTCTGGGAAACTTCGGGTTCATAGCAAGAAGCTCCGCGTAGAGTCTTGGACTATTTTCCATGACTCTCGCGATTATCTCAAGCTTTTTATTGAAAAGAGGGGTGGTGTAATGTTTGAGCTCAGAAAGATCAATGCCCTGGTCTTTCAGGGTTGTCCCCATGGTAATCGAGTTGAGATGATTCAATCCCTGAATGATCGCCATCATCTCATCGTGCTTCTCCGGCGAGTCTTCAAATACATGGGCTCCACATTTTTTGAAGATATTCTCAGGCCAGCCT
>CAZRUU010000013.1:7967-15069 GCA_964603235.1 uncultured Syntrophaceae bacterium
ATGTATCCCTCATTTTGAAAGAAATCAACGAACCATCTGCCTATTCCACCGGTACCGCCGATAATGCCTATTTCAAAATCTGCCATCGAGTAACCTCGGATTTAATCCGGATAATGTCTGCCGATTTACGCATTCCTGTCTTTCTGAATAGCTGCTTTAATCTCTTTAGCATAATCGGAAACAATATTCACCATATTGCTGTCTCCCGCATGTTTCTCAATCATGTGTACAAAAGCACTGCCTACCACTATCCCATCAGCATAGGGGGCGATTTCTCCTGCCTGCCCGGGTGTTGAGATACCAAAACCGACTACGACCGGCATTCCTGTTATGCTCCTCACCCTTTTCATCTCATCTCTGATATCCGATACCCGCGGCTTTTCCGTCCCGGTAACCCCGGTTATTGAAACATAATAGAGGAATCCAGTCGCCTCTTCGGAAATTGTCCCGATCCTCTCGGAAGAAGTTGTCGGCGCTAACAAAGAAATAAAATCAATACCTGCTTGATCGGTATATTTTCTCAGTTCCCGGGATTCTTCCGGCGGAAGATCAACAACAAGTATTCCATCCACGCCGGATGCTCTGGCCCTTTGCGCAAATCTTTTATTTCCATAGGCAAAGATCGGATTATAGTACCCGAACAGAACAATTGGAATATCAGAGGATTTTTTAACAGATTCAACCATGTCCAGAATACTGACTAGATCTGTCCCCTGTTTGAGGGCTCTCCCGGAAGCAACTTGAATAACAGGACCATCTGCCGTCGGATCTGAGAAGGGAACTCCCAGTTCAATGATATCGACCCCCGCATCTTTAAAGCCCAGGATTATTTCTCTCGTTATTCCCAGGTTCGGATCACCTGCCACTATATATGCCACGAGGGCTTTTTCGCCTTTTTCGCTTAACTGTCTGAATTTTTGCCCGATTCGTCCCATGTTCACCGCACCTCCAATTTCTCGGCAATGATCCCGGCATCTTTATCTCCTCTGCCTGAGAGATTAATGACTATAACCTTTTCCCTGCTCATCGTGGGGGCGAGTTTCATCGCGTACGCGACGGCATGGGAACTTTCCATGGCGGGAATAATTCCCTCACATTCCGACAGGAATAAGAAGGCATCGGTGGCCTCCCGGTCGTCTACCGTGACATATCCGGCCCTTCCAGTCGAATGGAGATAGCTGTGTTCGGGACCGACACCCGGATAATCGAGTCCGGCAGCTATGGAGCAGGTCTCTCTTACCTGGCCTCTTTCATCCTGAAGGAGATATGTCTTGTTTCCATGGAGAACGCCGACCTTTCCTTCCGCGATGCTGGCGGCATGCATTCCCGTGGCGATTCCCCTGCCTCCTGCCTCTACACCCGTCATAGCCACATCCACATCATTTATAAAGGGATAAAACAGTCCCATGGCGTTACTGCCCCCGCCTATACAGGCAATTAGAATATCGGGAAGTCTTCCTTCTTTTTTCAGAATCTGGCGTTTTACTTCTTTGCCGATAACACTCTGGAAATTACGTACCATCACCGGATACGGATGGGGTCCCGCCGTTGTCCCGATAAGATAATAGGTGTCTTTTACATGTGAAACCCAGTACCGCATGGCTTCATTCATGGCATCTTTAAGGGTATCGGTTCCGCTTATAACCGGCACCACCTCAGCACCGAGAATTTTCATGCGGAAAACGTTCGGCGCTTGTCGTTTAATGTCTTCCCGCCCCATAAAGATTTTGCATTCCATTCCGAAGAGGGCGGCAACTGTGGCGGTAGCAACACCGTGCTGACCGGCGCCTGTTTCCGCGATTATTTTCCTTTTCCCCATGCGCCTGGCGAGGAGTGCCTGCCCGAGGGTGTTATTGATCTTGTGCGATCCGGTATGATTGAGATCTTCCCGCTTCAGATAAATTTTTGCGCCTCCCAGCTTTTCCGTCAGCCGTTCTGCAAAATAGAGGGGAGTCTCCCTGCCTGAATAGTCCTTGAGATACGAAGCATATTCCTTCGCAAATGTCTTATCTTTTTTTATCTCTTTATACGCTTCTTCGAGTTCGATAATGGCGGGCATCAATGTTTCCGCCGCGTATCTCCCCCCGAAAACGCCAAAGTGCCCTTCTCTGTCCGGTAGCTGTGCTTTCATTCCGTTATCCTTTCTTGCAAATCATATAATCCGGGGCTTCATAACCGCCGTCTCAGTCATTATGACCCATATTGATGTCGAATATTTTTATTTGTTTATTATCATTTACTGTGTCGCATTTCCGGACAAAGTTGATAATTCTCATAACCAAGTCGTGATCTTTCTTGCCGGGCGTTTTTTCAACGCCGCTGTTTATATCGACGGCATGGGGCAACACTTTTTTTATAGCGTCTTCTATATTATCCGGGTTCAAACCTCCTGAAAGGATCAGCGGTCTTGTTTTCCTTATCTTTACAGCCAGTTTCCAGTTCGACACTTTCCCGGTTCCACCATGTTTTTCAGGAGCATACGTGTCGACAAGAATTGCTCTTGCCTGGTATTCCTCCAGGATCTTTAAATCTTCCTCCGTACGGGGAGACAGGGCTTTGATTATGACAGATTCCGGGAAATGCCGGCAGTACTCAGGAGATTCATCGCCGTGAAGCTGAATGAAATTCAGGCCGCAATATTCCATTATTTCTTTAATATCCTGAGTGTCATGGTTAACAAAGACGCCTGTCTTAGCGACTTCCGGGGGAAGTTTTCGAATGATATCCCTTGCCTTTTCCGGTTGAATATACCGGGGACTTTTGGGATAAAAAATAAATCCCAGCGCATCAACTCCGCTTTCTGCCGCGAAACGGGCATCCTCAAGGTTCGTCATCCCGCATATCTTTATCTCTGTCATTTTCTGTTCCTTACCTTCCCAGAAGCTCGTCAAGTTTTGCGCCGATATCAACAGCGCCCATCAGGGTTTCACCCACCAGAAATGCGTGCACACCATTGTTCATCAACATCTCAATGTCCCCTCTTGTACGAATGCCGCTTTCGCTGATGACTGTTCTGTCTTTCGGGACAGCGGGCAGGAGATCAATGCTTGTTTTCAGATCGGTTTCAAAGGTTTTCAGATTCCTGTTATTGATTCCTATAATTTTCGCGCCCGCTCCGAGGGCCTTTTCCATTTCCCCGGCAGAATGTACCTCAACCAGCGGAGAGAGACCCAGGGATTCCGTCAGGCTGATAAAATCCTTCAGGGTGTTCAGATCCATAAGCCCTGCAATGAGAAGGAGCGCGTCTCCGCCCAGGACCCTTGTTTCGTAAATCTGATATGAATCTATGATAAAGTCTTTTCTGAGAAGAGGAACAGACACTACCCCTTTGATCTCCGACAGATATGATCTCTCTCCCTCAAAGAATCTCTGATCGGTGAGAACAGAAATAGCGGCCGCTCCGTGGTTTTCATAGCACGACGCAATATCGATGTGATCGAAGTCGTCCCTTATTCTCCCTTTCGACGGAGAACGCCTCTTGATCTCCGCAATGATAGAGCAACCGGTTCCACCGACAGCCGCTCCGAAATTACGGGGAAGAAGAGTGTTCAATGCCTCATCTCTGATCTGTTCGAGCGGTTTCCCCTGTTTCAGAAATGCAACCTCTTCCTGCTTGGCTTTTACAATCCTGTCTAAAATCATCGAACTTCCTCAGCTATTTGAAAGGCTTATCAGATCTCGCAGCTTTTTAATGGCGGCTCCGCTGTCGATACATTCCTCTGCAATAGTAATTCCTTCCTGTATGGTCTCTGCCTTTTCCCCGGCTACTATTGCCAGTCCGGCATTCAAAAGAGCAATCTTTCGACAAGCGCCATTTTCCCCTGAAAGAACTCCCCGTGTTATTTCCGCATTGAAGGACACATCTTTGCCGCGAAGGTCTTCGGCATGATAACTTCTACCAAAATAATCCTCCGGATTGATGTTATAGGTTGTAATCAGCCCGTCTTTCAGCTCGGAAACCCGTGTTTCACCGGTCACTGTGGCTTCATCAAGCCCATCAGAACCATGTACGACAAAAGCCCTCTTCGTTCCCAGATTTTTCAGAACACCGGCGAATGTCTCCGTCAGTTTAGGGTCGTAGACACCGATAAGCTGAGACGTTGCGCCGGCGGGATTTGTCAGAGGCCCAAGCATGTTAAATATCGTTCTGATTCCGATTTCTCTCCTGGGACCAACCGCGTATTTCGTGGCGGCATGAAGTCTGGGGGCAAAAAGAAAGCCGATTCCGATCTCATGGATACATTCTTCCACTATTTCAGGCGCCGCGCTTATATTAACGCCTAAAGCTTCCAGGACATCCGCGCTTCCGCATCCGCTCGATACCGCCCTATTCCCATGTTTTGCGACAATAATACCGGCTGCCGCCACGATAAAAGCCGCCGTGGTTGAAATATTGAAGGTGTTCATATTGTCCCCACCCGTTCCACAGGTATCAACGATAACCGACGAACGGGCATCTATCCTCGTTGCCTTCTGTCTCATAATACGTGCAGCGCCTGTAACCTCTTCCACCGTTTCCCCTTTAATCCGAAGGGAGGTTATAAAGGCGGCAATCTGCGCCGAAGTCGTGTTCCCCTCCATTATTTCATTCATAATTTCCATCATTTCATGTTCTTTCAGATTTTCATTATCCACTATTTTCCCAATCGCTTCTCTGATCATATAAAGTCTCCTTTCTTTTAATAAGATCGAGGGGTTTACAGGTTCTAATTTACGATTCAACATTTAACATTTTCATTGTTCTTCATTTTCAGGAAATTCCCGATAATTCGTTTCCCGTTCGGCGTCAGGATAGATTCGGGATGAAACTGAACCCCTTCGACCTGATACTCCCGGTGTCTGATACCCATTATTTCCCCTTCTTCTGTTTCGGCACTGATTTCAAGACATGACGGCATGGAATTCCTGTTCAGGATCAGCGAATGATAGCGGGCGGCCGCGAATGGAGAAGAAACCCCCCTGTAAATTGTCTGCCCATCATTTATTACTCCGGAGGTCTTCCCGTGCATTATTCTGTCAGCCCTGATCACCTCCGCGCCGAAGGCATAGCCTATTGACTGGTGGCCGAGGCATATCCCCATGATGGGAATCTTTGTATGAAAATGCCTGATCACATCAACCGTTATCCCGGCCTCTTTAGGGGTGCAGGGTCCCGGAGATAGAAAGATCGTATCCGGGTCCAGCTTCTCAATCTCTTCAATACCAATTTCGTCATTCCGGTAAACGACGGTCTCTTCACCCAGCTGCCCCAGATACTGAACGAGGTTGTAAGTAAAAGAATCATAATTATCGATCATTAAAATCATTATTTTCCCCAGTTATTGCTCGTTATTTTAAATCCCGATGCTGCCAGCCGGATGGCCTGCATCATTCCTTCGGCCTTATTTACCGTTTCTTCATACTCTGCTTCCGGTTCCGAATCCGATACGATACCCGCGCCGGTCTGGACAGATAGTTTACCATCTTTCACCACCATCGTACGGATGGTTATGCACAGATCCATGTTACCCGTATAGCTGAAATAGCCCACTGCTCCTCCATATGGCCCTCTCCTGTTTTGTTCAAGTTCGTCAATGATTTCCATTGCCCTGATCTTTGGAGCGCCAGACAGTGTCCCGGCGGGAAAAGTTGCCTTCAAAACATCAAAACAATCCTTCTCCGGCGCCAACTGAGCCTTGATATTGGAAACAAGATGCATCACGTGAGAGTACCGTTCCACAACCATCAGCTGCGTGACCTGAACGCTTCCAATGCGCGCGATTCTTCCCAGATCATTTCTTCCCAGATCGACAAGCATAATGTGTTCGGCTCTCTCTTTAGGGTCCTGCAGGAGTTCATCGGCAAGGCGGCGGTCTTCCTGCTCATGCTTACCCCTTTTCCTCGTACCGGCTATCGGTCTCAACTCTACAGTTCCTTCTTCGAGACGAACCATAACCTCGGGAGAAGATCCGATGAGGATAAGGTCTTCCATCTTCAGGTAAAATAGATATGGAGAGGGATTAATATAGCGAAGAGCGCGGTAGAGATCGATCGGGTCCAGATCGTTTTTCTTTTCAAAACGCTGGGACAGGACAACCTGGATAACATCGCCGGCATGAATATATTCCCTGGCCTTTGTTACTATTGCCTTGTAATGGTCCGGTGTCATATTGGATATAAGCGGCGCGTTGCTGACTTCAGGATTTTCGATCTCTTTTTTAACCACGGGCGATTGAATCAATCCGATAATATCTTCTATTTTCTTTATCCCCTCTTCATAGCTATCCCTGAGATCTTCTCCTCCCTCGGAAAACAGACAGGCCACTATCTTGATGGTGTGCCGCACATTGTCAAATATTATCAATGTATCCGTAACGAGAAAAACCGCGTCATCCCCATGCAGGTCATCCTCGTTTTCAGACGGCAGTTTCTCGAAATATCGCACCATGTCATAACTCAGGAATCCAACCGCGCCTCCGAAAAAGCGGGGGAGACCTTCAACGACAACGGGCCGGTAGCGATCGAGTATCTCTTTCAGATATTTCATCGGCTCCCCGTTATGCCTGCTGCGGCTGATTTCCCCTTTCTCCCGAACCACCACATCATCGCCCCTTACCGTAAAGATCACGCTGGGGTCCGATCCGAGGAAGGTATATCTCCCCCATTTCTCACCACCCTCAACACTTTCAAGAAGAAAGGCGTGCGATCTGGAATTCAATTTCGAAAGTATTGAAACAGGGGTGTCCATATCTGCAAAGATCTCTCTGTAGATGGGAATGAGATTCCCCTTGTGTGTCAGTTTTTCGAACAGCTCAAATGCAGGATAGTACATAGTAATATTTTCCTCATCACAAATAGAAAAAGCCGTGAATATTCACGGCTTTTTTATGTATTGTATTTCTTTAAAACAAAAAAGCCGCGGAGAATTCCGAGAAGCTCTCCGCGGCTCTATTCACATATTTTCATAGTTCAGCGGCGGACAAACCCCTCCATCGTATTGAGCTGCCACCACCAACTGTTTATATTCCGCATGATCTGTTCCACTTTTTCCTCCTTGTTTCTATAAACAGAAGCAAACTAACAGCATCCCACTCTTATGTCAATGTTTTTTTATTGACTCGTT
>CAZRUU010000014.1:0-14270 GCA_964603235.1 uncultured Syntrophaceae bacterium
CAAAAGGGGACATTATGCAAAGGTCTCAATTTATCGGGAAAGCTTTCCGGCTAATACCTTGCGGGGTTTGGCGCCGTCTGATGGGCCCACAACACCTTCCGCCTCCATTTTTTCTACAATGCGGGCGGCCCTGTTATACCCAATCTTCATATATCGTTGAACCAGAGAGATCGAGGCCTGCCCCAAATCGGTAACCAGCTCGACCGCTTTATCATACTTTTCATCAAATTCTTCTCCCGCTTTTGCCCCTTCCTGTGATTCCGGATTATAACTGGATATCGATTCATCGTAAAAGGGTTTTCCCTGTTTCGCGATAAAGCTTACAATATTTGTAATCTCTCTGTCAGAAACAAAAGCGCCGTGAATGCGCACCAGTTTCGATGTGCCAGGTGGAACAAAAAGCATATCACCCGCCCCGAGGAGTTTCTCGGCGCCGAGCTGGTCAAGTATCGTTCTCGAGTCAACTTTTGATGACACCTGGAACGATATACGCGTGGGAAAATTGGCTTTTATGATACCGGTAATAACATCAACGGAGGGTCTCTGTGTCGCCAGGATGAGATGTATCCCCGCGGCTCGTGCCATCTGCGCGAGCCGGGCAAGAGATGTCTCAACGTTCCTCTGAGCCACCATCATCAGGTCAGCCAGCTCATCTATGACAACAATTATGTAGGGCAGCTTCTCCGGAGCCATCTCGGCTCCTTCTTCGGAAACCTGAGCGGAAAATCCCGATATCTGCTTTTTGGCCTCGTTTTGTTCCTTTTCCACCAGCCTGTTATATCGCTCTATGCTTTTCACACCCATTCCGGCTATTGTGGCATACCGTCTTTCCATTTCATCGACGGTCCATTGCAGCGCCTGTGATGCCTCCTTGGGATTGACTACCACGGGGTGAAGAAGATGCGGTATTCCTTCATACCCTGACAATTCAAGCCTTTTCGGGTCAATCATTATAAACTTTACTTCGTCCGGCGTTGCCTTGAACAGCATACTGCATATCATGGCGTTGAGAGATACACTCTTGCCCGAACCGGTTGTCCCCGCAATAAGAAGATGAGGCATCCTGGCAAGATCGGCTATCACCGTTCTCCCCATAATATTCTTTCCAAGCGCTATGGGTAATTTGTGCTTTGATTCCTGGAATTCCTCGCTTTCAAGAACATCCCTGAGATATACTGGTTCTCTCTCCTGGTTGGGAATCTCGATACCGATTGCCGCCTTCCCTGGAATGGGTGCCAATATCCTGATACTCTGCGCCTTCAATGCCAGGGCCAGGTCATCGGAAAGATTGGTTATCCTGTTTATCTTTACACCGGCCGCCGGCTGGAGTTCGTACATGGTGACAACAGGACCCGGCTTCACCTCTGCAACGCTGCCTTCCACCCCGAAATCCGCCAGTTTTTTCTCAAGGATACGGGAATTCATAATAAGACTTTCTCTCTTCATTCTCGTATTCCTGATCTCTACCTTGTCAAGAAGGGTCATGGGAGGAAGCGTGAATGTTCCTTCCAGATGTAAAAATCCGAAGGAGGATTGCTCATCCTTTTTCTTCTCTTCCTTTGATCCAAGCTCATCGGAGATAACCGGGATATTTCTCGACACTCCGGCTTTTTTCTGTTTTATGACAGTCTTTTTCCTTCTTAATCTCCTTATCCCGACCACCATAAATGTCTTGAACCTCAGCAGTGTGCTCGACAGCAATATTGCCAGCCTTCTCACAAGCGCCACAAGCGAAACATCAAGCGTAACCATCAAGGATACCAAAAGGATAACAACCAGAACAATGTTGGTCCCAATGTGGTTCAGGTAGGAATGCAATACTTTCAGTGAAGACTTCCCGAGAAATCCGCCTGCATTGAAATCCACGCCGGAAAAGGAGAGAGCGCCATACTTTGCCGCCAGAAGAGCCGATATGGCAAACACAAGACCGACAAAACCAAAGGTGGGAGAAATGACCATCCTGAACTTTCCGCCAAGGAACAGCTTGAAAGAAAACAGGACAAGCAATACAGAAAAAAGATAGGATGTCATGCCGAAAGTTCTGAGCATGCCATCTGAGATATAGGAACCTACAAGGCCTCCGTAATTGGCTACCTTTACCTTGCCGGCCACATAATGTGTGAGAGAGGGGTCGTGGGGATTATAGGAAAAAAGACATAGAAATACAAGGGCAGCAAGGGCTAGAGATACGACACCCGTTATCTCCTTTAGCCTTCTGTTTTCTCCGCCTGCGTCTTTCCTACTCAAATTCAACCCCCTCGATAGCCGGTAAGACTAATCTAAATTATCTTAATAATCAATGTGGAAATTCCAAGAATCCAGCAGTAATAAGCAAATATACTCAACTTATGTTTCTTGATAATAAAGAGCAGAAGTCTCAACGTCAGAAAACCGGTTACAGCGGCGATAACCATCCCGGCAAGATATATCGCTATATCACCCGAGGGTATCATCCCTATATATCTTGACTCAAGCACAACTGCACCCAATATCGCGGGGATGGAGAGCAAAAATGAAAATCTGGCCGCTGTCTGGCCATCCAGTCCTCTGAAAATGCCGAATGCTATTGTAGAGCCGGATCTTGATATTCCGGGGATCAGCGAAATTCCCTGGACAATCCCGATTACTATGCTGTCGACTATATTCATGTCCTTTTCCACCCTGCCGCCCTGAAATCTATCGGATATAAACAGCAACACACCGGTGACAAGCAGCATAAAAGAAACGTTCGTTGTGGATGTAAAAAGATGGTGTATCCTGTCCTCACATGAGAGACCTATAACCCCTGTAAATATCGTCCCTGTTATAATATAGAGGGCCATTTTCCTCCCGGAACGGACCTGCATAGCGTCAATGTCTTTCTTGGAGTTCCGTAACCATCCGACCGGTATGAGTGATATCAGGATATCCAGAATATCTTTCCTGAAAAAAACCAGAACCGCCAGAAGCGTCCCGAAATGCAGCATAACGTCAAACAGTACTCCCGGCTGCTGAAACCCCTTTATAAAACTTTGCACTATTACCAGATGGCCGGAACTGCTCACAGGAAGAAATTCCGTCAGCCCCTGTATTACACCAAGAAGAATTGCTTCCCAAAGATTCAAAGATTGTTCCTTTCCTGTAGCATCAAAAGAAATATGGATATTCCCGATAAATCGGGATGCAAGCGATGTATAAGCACGATTTCTGTACTTAATAATACAAATGAAGTCAATGGATAATATATAATTTTCATGCTAACATAAAATCACAAGTAATTCATTGACAGCGATACAGTTCAGCAATACAATTCGCGCAATATTTCATAAAGAAACTACGAGGAGAGACAAATGGTTAACAAAGTTATATTGATTGGGAGACTGGGAGCGGATCCGGAGGTAAGATACACCCAGGATGGCACTATGGTAACCAATTTCAACCTGGCCACTGATGAACAATGGAAGGATAAGAGCGGAGAAAAGGTTCAGAAAACAGAGTGGCACAGAATTGTCACTTTCAGAAAACTGGCGGAAATATGCGGCAGCTACCTGGCCAAGGGAAGACTGGTCTATATCGAGGGCAGAATTCAAACAAGGGCTTGGGATGACAAGGATGGGAACAAGCGTTACACTACAGAGATAGTTGCCTCCAACATGCAGATGCTGGAAAGGAAAGAGCAGGGTGCTTATCAAGCGGAAGGACAGGGCAGTGGGTTCTCATCCCCTGCTGGATCGGCGATACCTGAAGATGATGTCCCCTTCTAACGAGTGAGACCTTTGAAACGGGTTACCACTTCGCAACCTCTGTTGCGGAGTGGTTTATTTTTTGTCATCATTGATTTTTCTGGGATCTTCGGTACTTTCCACATCGTCCTGATCCTGGAAAGACTTCTTGAAATTCTTAATACCTTTACCTATGGCTCCCCCTATTTCAGGAAGTTTTCCGGCGCCAAAGATAATAAGTATAATTACCAGTATAATCAATAACTCGGGCATGCCTATTCCGAACATACTTAGCTTACCTCTTAAGACAGGGCTTCTTAATCCCTGTCTTCCAGTTTTTTTGAAATCCTCCCTCGATAAATCGGACCTTTCCAAGTTTCCGCTTTTGAGATTAGATTATAAGGCTGTTTTTGTCAACGCCTGTTTCACATACCGTCGGGTAGCGTCAGGTGAACCACATCTCCATGTTTCCCCAAAGAACCAAGCAGCTTTCCCTGAAAACTGACATTCACACCCGCGGCATTGCCGATAATCAGGTCGAACTTTTCCGATGTCTCTTCTGTAATCTGGTCCCCCGGCCTTAACATGACCTCAAATAACGGTTCTTCATCTTTGCTTATCTGTACCCAGGTTAATTCCGACGCTTTTATCACAAGGACATAAGGCTCCTCTTTACCGGCTACAGCCTTGTCAGAAATGACTTCTTCTTTCGGCTGCTTACCTTCAATATCCGGCTGCCTTTCTTCTTCAATCACTGAACCTGTGTCTTTCATGCCATCTGCCGCAGAAAGGTCTTCAGGATGCGTATCTTCAGTCTCCAGAGTTCCGGCTTCTTCTTCAATGATGTCGTCATCTTTCTCTGATGCTGATACATCCCCGGGGGGACTGTGAATCTCTCCAACAGGCGACCTCTCCTTCATTTCCCGATGGTCATCTTTATTCCATTGGTACAGGAGAAAGAATCCTACGAGCACTATTACACATGATGCAATTGCCAGCCAGATCCATAATCTCGTGTGATGCTTTTCCCCTGCGAGTTTTTTTAATAATTCAATCTCGTTTTCATCTGGCTCCAGGCCTTCCAGATATTTGTAATATAGTGAAAGTATCTTTTTGCTGTCAATATCAAGGGCATCGGCATACGTGCCGATGAAAGCTTTGGCATATATTGGTTCAGGGAGCAACTCAAACTTTTGCTTTTCAATAGCATTGAGATTTGAATAGCTTATCCTCGTGGATAAGGACAGATCTTTTAAGGTAAGTCCCTTGGATTCTCTGACTGCTTTCAGGTCAAGTGTGGACTCTTCAAGACTCACATTCAATTCTCTTGAATCAATGTCGTTTTCCTTTTTATCCATAGCCCTGATACACCGATTCCTCTAAAAATCCCGCGACATCTATCATTAATCCACACGGGAAGCAACATAATTTGTCTCAACCTCTCAGCAAAATAATATTAAAGACGCTGATAAAGTCTTTAAAAAGCAAACCTTTCCCGACTCGTCGGGAATTAACCCCTGCCCCTACGAGTCGGGGACGAATTGGGATGATACTCTCTTCTCCTACTAAATTGAAGAAGAATCTAATTTGGAATGTCAGGCAGTTCTGTGATAGCATAGAGTGTAGTGGATCTCTTTGAACAACAGAGCGAAGAAACAATAACCGGGCCCCTGGCGGACAGGATGAGACCTGAAACCCTTGAAGATTTTGAGGGGCAGGCGCATCTTATCGGCCATGGCACCCTGCTTCGCCACGCTATCGACGAGGACAATCTCTTCTCGCTGATCTTCTGGGGCCCGCCGGGCTCCGGCAAGACAACACTGGCACGCATAATCGCCAATGAGACGAAATCCCATTTTGAAACAATTTCCGCTGTGCTCTCCGGAGTAAAGGAGATAAAGGCAATAATAGAGGAGGCAAAGGCACAGATCCGTTATTACCAGAGAAGAACAATCCTGTTTGTTGATGAAATTCACCGTTTCAACAAGGCGCAGCAGGACGCCTTTCTGCCGCATGTGGAGAGTGGCCTGATTACACTTCTCGGCGCTACCACAGAAAACCCATCCTTTGAAGTCATATCGCCCCTCCTGTCCAGAACACGCGTAATGGTACTTGAACCTTATTCCCATGAGGAACTAGCCGCTATCTTGAAACGCGCGATCATAGATAAAGAGCGCGGACTTGGCACACTTTCTCTGACATTGGATAACGACGTCCTTGATCATATCATATGGGCGGCGGAGGGAGATGCCCGCACGGTTTTGAACAATCTGGAGGCAGTCGCATCGCTTGCCCGGGAGACAGGACTGTCTGCCGGGAGGATCACACTTGCATCAGCGGAAGAGGCGCTTCAGAAGAAGGCCCTTCAATATGATAAAAATGGTGAGGGACACTATAACCTGATATCGGCCCTCCATAAGAGCCTCAGGGGAAGTGATCCAAATGCCGCCCTCTACTGGCTGGGGCGCATGCTCGATGCAGGTGAAGACCCTCTCTTCATCCTTCGCAGAATGATAAGATTTGCCTCTGAGGATGTGGGAAACGCCGATCCGGCGGCGCTTGGTGTCGCGGTATCCGCCCTGCAGGCATTTCAGTTTATCGGGCTTCCCGAGGGAGAACTTTCCCTTGCGCAGGCCGCGGTTTATCTCGCAACCGCTCCGAAGAGCAACGCCCTGTATACGGGTTTAGGAAGGGTGAAGGAAGATATAAGAAGGACGGGTTCCCTCCCTGTACCTCTCCACATAAGAAATGCACCCACAAAACTCATGAAAGATCTCGGCTACGGCAGAGGTTACAAGTACGCCCACGACTTCCCGGAAGCCCATGTCCCTCAGGAATATCTCCCTGAGAAATTAAAAGGCCGTGACTACTACTCCCCTGCCAACAGGGGATATGAAAAGATCATAAAAAACAGGATGAAAGAATGGTCCAGTATCAGGAATAAGACTTCTAATGATGATAATAAATCCTCTCATTGATGGCGGCAATGTTTGTATACGCGTGTATGACGTGACAGCATGGAAATTGTCCCGGCCGAACAGGTTCTGGCAATAGCTAAAATATCTTAAAATATTTTCTTGACAATGAACAGTCCGGCGTGAGAGAGATACAAATCGTGAAAAGTCAAAAGTATGAAAATTCATAGCCCCAATTATCCTAGTATTATATTGAAGGTGAATTTTCATAATCAGTCATTTAGTGACTTTTCATGAGTATGTCTTATTGGTGGGGTGGCTGTTTTTTGAAAACGACACAAATTATACTTTATGTTTCCAGCACTTAAGGCAGCCGATTATTTTCAAACTACAATAAGGAGGGTAGAATATGAGTAACACACAGGGAGCTGGTAGAGAGCAACCGTATATCGGAGGGATACTGAAGCTTCGGTTACCTTTTGTTCACTACCGATTTGAGTATCAGGATTTTATCCAAGGTGCGATATTAAGTTGCATACCCCTTGGTATTACATCCGCCATGGTTAGCGTATTGGGGATGCCAATCGAAATCGCCGTTCTCATGGTTGTAATCAACAATTTCCTTTATCTGTTGCATACTTCTTTTGGTGATCCATCGATTGCCGGCTGGATTACTGCCGGAATTCCGCTTTATATCACATATCTGGTGGGTTTTGAAGCGGGTCCCGAAAGGATCAAGGCGCTTGTCGCTTTGCAGCTGCTTGTGGCCTTGATTTTCCTTCTCCTGGGGGTGACCGGTATCGCGAAATATGTATTCATGCATTTTCCAATTTCCATGCGTGCCGGTATTCTTCTTGGCGCTGGTTTTGCGTCTCTTATGAGGATCTTTAATCCCGCACAGCCCTTTATGGGTAAGATGCCTATTGCCTTTGTTATCGCTGCGCTTGGAAGTTTCTTCATCCTGTTCTCCGCAAGGGCGATCCATTACCGGGCACAACACTCCTGGTTTGCGTGGGTAGCCGGTTTCGGTATCGCGCCCGGATTTGTGGTGGGTTACATTGTGGGGCTTCTTACGGGAGAGATACCTCTTCCAAAGGGTATATTCGACCACTTTATCATCCAGATGCCTTTCGGGGAAATGGTTGGCACGTTCAGTGCTATCGGCGTGGGAATGCCTTCAGGCGCCATGTGGGTTGCCGCAATCTCCCTTGCCATTGTAGCGTATGTCCTTGCCTTTGGGGATATTGTGGTGCTGCAGGCCATGATTGAGAACTGTAACGAAGTCAGGAAGGATGAAACAGTTATTTTTGACGTCCCGAGAAATCATATCATCACAGCTATCCGTAATACCGTTGAAGGTATATTTATGCCTTATATTGGGCTCTGTGGTCCCCAGTGGACAGGCGGACAGGCGCTGGTTGTGAACCGGTTCGTGAATTCAACACCGGCTCAGGAACCTTCTTACTGGGGTGGCGCCACCTGCATGTTCTGGGGCATGGGCATTGCGATGCTCTTTCACCCGTTTGTCCAGATCATTCTGCCGGCCAAGCTGATAGGGTTCGGTTTGACCCTTCTGATCCAGGGATATCTCTGTGTATATATTGCTTTCGCAATGTGTACAACCAATGTCCAGCGCGGCATAGCGGGTATTATGGGCGCGGCCCTTGTTTCGGCCAACTATGTAAAACTCTGGGGCAATGCATTCTGGTCAGGACCTACGCTGGCTCTTATTATCGGCACGGTGCTTTTCTTCCTGCTGGAATACGGCCATGAAGATAAAAGTGCGTAAGTAAACTTTATTAAACACGAAACATGTTTAGACATCGGCCAGGCTTGTTGCTGGAAAGCCTGGCCGTATTAAATGAACCGCCATATAAGTAAAATAAGTTTAAGTCGCGTTTATTAAAATTAAGGAAAATTTGATCAAGGGTAATCTGGTATGAGTACGGGATGGAAAAGAGAGGCTAAAGATAATTTGCTTGTGTTTATGAAGGCCGGCCTTCCTTTTACCGTGGGAGGGGGAATCGTAGTATTTCTCGGACTTTATTTTTTAAAGGAGTGGTTTGCTGATAATGAATATCTGGTAGCAATTCTTTTTATCTGGCTTGCCCTCTTCTGGTTTATTTATCAGCCTCTGTTCAAAAAACGTATTCAGAGGGTGAAAAACGGGCTAAGAAAACATTAAGGCTGTGGCACATCGACAGCCAGAAACCCTTGTACACCCCCCTCGCATGACAATCCGGTTTCCCTTCAGGAATCAAGAATAAATAAGTTATACAGATTGCGCCGTAATTTTGTTTGTTTTCAAGGCGTGTTGAAGCGCGCATAACGAGTTATGTAAGCTTTGGCACAACACAAAAAACAAGCAAAAGGACAAGCAAGGTGTATGAGTTATTTATGCTTGCTGACTTAGTCACTCTTTGAGGGAAACAACCTCGATCGCAACCACCCGAATATAGTGTTTCCCCTGAGTACATCGAGGTCGATCTCGCGAAACTGCATTGCCAGATATTCCGGATCAGAAAACCACTCGGCTCGCGTTTTTATGTGCCTGTCTGTATCGAGTTTCCTGATGACAACCGCCGGATTGCCCGCGGCTATTACGTTCGGGGGTATATCTTTCGTAACGATTGCACCCGCGCCTATTATGCTGTTATCTCCGATAGTCACACCTTTGCAAATGATCGCGCTGTCCCCTATCCAGGCATTGTCTCCTATCCTGACCACCGCGGCTTGAACTGCCGGCATACTCCGGTCATATATTTCGTGCCAGTCCGAATCTGTTATGAAGGCACCATGCGCTATCATACAACTATCACCTATGACTATCTCCATTGCCGCGCTGATCCTTACGCCGGGACATATCAGACAGTAATCTCCTATTATTATGCGTCCATTTTCCCCGAAGTTCGGCCATACGGTCAACCTCACCCTTTTATCGGACGTGGCAATTACGTTCGCGTAATTGCCAAGCGAGACAGGTCCTCCGAATATCTCCACATGCCAAGGCTTCATGAATGTGATTCTCTTGCCCAGGTGTTCAAACTGAGGACGCAGAAAATGGTTCACGTACCACTTCTGGAATCTGACATCCAGGTACTTGAGGAAGTAGGGACGATGATCTCTCTTCAAGAAAACTATCCTCCAATTTGTCCCATGGGTGGAATCAAACGCGAATAACGCTCCTGACGCGGGCTGTCAGCATGGCCGGCAACTTCCATGCTTTTCCAGAAATTGTGATTGAACAGACAGCTCGCGGGTGTAAGATCATTGAGAGCATCACAGGCCAGCAATACGGCGGCGGCGGTCCATGATGTTTTCTCTTCTGGCCATATGATCGCGTCCGGAAAAGTAACTCCCATCCAGTATGCTCCGTTGTCGTATTTTTTATCTTTCAAGTAGCTGAAAACCAGTTGCGCTTCTTCGTATCTTTCGACAGCCGCAAGCGCCAGCACCAGCTCGGATGTCTCAGCCACGGTTGCCCAAGGTTGGTCTGATACACACCGGACTCCCCAGCCGGGCTCCACAAACCTGGTCCATGATTTATCAATTCGCCCCCCGGCATCGGCTCCGGAAATCGCACCGCACAGAACGGGATAGTACCAGTCCATGGAATAACGTGACTTGATCATGTTGAAGTGATTTGGAAGATTGCGGATCGCATTGCCCAGTTTCTCAAGCGCACATCTCCAGTCGGGACGATCTTTTCCCAATCGCGAAGCGATGGCAAGGGCACACTTGATACTCATATATACAGAGCTGGAACCGGTCAGGAGGGCCATGTGGTCTATAACACCCTCGGCGTTTCTGGCCCAGTAGATCTCACCGGTCGGCGACTGGAGATTGAGTGCATAATCGATACCGGCGCTCAGCGCAGGCCACATATTTTTGAGAAAGTCAATGTCCCGGGTAAGCAGATAGTAATGGAACACGCCTACCGCTATATAAGAAGAGAAGTTCGAGTCTCTGGTTCTGTCTTCCCAGACGCCATCGCGGCAAGTTGTCCACCAGCTTCCATCGGCAAGTTGCGTTCCGGCCATCCATTCATAGGCCCGTTCGGCCTCTCTGATATACCCGGCTACGCCAAGTCCCATAGCGCTTTCAACGTGATCCCATGGATCAGTTTTTCCTCCTTCCGACCACGGGATCTCTCCGTTTTCTTTCTGCAATCCGGCGATAAATGCCCCCATCTCTTCACAATTGACAGATTGCTCCTCTATGCTTCTTGAAACGTCAGGCTCCATATTTGTTATCCTTTTCTGAGGTAGAAGACTATACTCTTGGCTATCAGGGGGTTTAACATCTTATCCAGCATTCCGATCAGGGGTGGATGTTTCATAATGTCCCATTCAAGAAATTTTCTGTAAAGATTCACGGACCGGGAACTGTCGTTCCTGTGGCCTACAATACATTTCAACCACCAGTATGGGGCGTGGAAGGCGTGTTTGTAACGAATGTCCCAGCACTTTGTGCCCGCGTTTTCCAATAGTGAAAGCAACTCCCGCTTCCTGTATATACGTATATGCCCTCCCGGCTCATTGTGATAATCCGATGAGAGCGCCCAGCATATGCGCTCCGGGAGAAATCTCGGCACACTTACAACGAGGTCCTTTCCCGGTTTCAGAACCCTTACGAGCTCGGCGATAGCCTCCCTGTTCCCGGGGATATGTTCAAGGACCTCCGAACAGATGACCACGTCAAAAGAGCTGTCTCTGAAGGGCAGCTTAGTGGCGTCGGCCCTTGATATTACCCATGAACCATGATCGACACCATCCATAAGATACAGGGTAAGAGCGGCCTTGCGCAGGTCTTCCATGTTCAGATCGATGCCTACAACATCCGCGCCCAGGGTTCTGAATATCTCACAGGCATGGCGCCCGGTACCGCATCCGACATCAAGAACACGATCCCCCGGTTTTATCTTTAATATTTTAAAATCAGCGGTTAGCATCAATTGCTTCCCGATATACGTCAACAGTTTTCTGTGCCGCGTGTTTCCAGGTAAAGGAACTTTTCACACGTTCGAGACCCGCCATCCCAAGCCGGTGACGTCTGTCTGGATCATCCAGGAGCGATATGATTGAATGCTCCAGTGCCTTGCTGTCCGCGGTCGGAACAAGGATGCCCGCGTCGCCCACAACCTCCGGCAGGGCGCCCCCCACGGTGCTTATGACCGGAACGCCACAGGCCATGGCCTCGCCAGCCGGCATCCCGAAACCTTCATACAGGGATGGAATAACAGCTATGGCAGCCCTGGCATAATAGTGGGCAAATTCTTCATACTTGATGCGCCCCGTGAAACTGACACATCTTTCTATATCCAGTTTTCTGACAAGACCTTCTATGACTCCGTTTTTTTTCGGCTTGCCTATAACTGTAAGCCTGATATTCCTCTTCTTCCTTATTGACGTGACCGCTTCAAGAAGATATTTCAACCCCTTCAGCGGGGTATCCGCGCTGTTAGTTACAAGTATCTGGTATTCTGAACGTTTTACGTGGGGGAGAGGGTAAAAGAAATCCGAATTAATTCCATTCGGGACGACCCTGAATTTGCTGCCTGATGTCTTGAAATCCCTGCTGATATCCCTCTTCGAACACTCCGAGACAGTAATGATATGGGAAAGACGGCGTGAGACCCTCTTTTGCATTCCGAGAAAAGAATACCATCTTCTTGCCATCAATTTCCTTATCAGTGAACCGGCGGATTTGACTTCCACATCCCTGTCAACGGTGATCGGGTGATGGATGGTTGCCACAGTGGGAAAGCCGAGGCGTGGAAGGCCCAGTATGCCATAAGAAAGAGATTGATTGTCATGTACAATATCATAGCGTGGCATCTTTTTTCTGAAGTAGTTATAGGTTCTCAAGCCAAATGTAAAGGGCTCCGGAAATCCGCCCGAGGACATGTCGAGAAACTCCAGTTGATTGATTGGTGATGTCAGATCGCTCAGTCTCGCCGGTTTGAAGAGGTGATCTGGATTATACAAATCAAGGTTCGGCAATTTATGGAGACCTATACCCTCGGCCAGCTCAGGATAGGGGGGACCTGATATTACATCCACCCTGTGTCCCAGCTCCGCCAGGGCCCTGCTGAGATAATCGATATAGACCCCCTGCCCTCCGCATGTAGGGTTGCCCCTGTAGGTCAAAAGACATATATTCAGTGGATCTGTATAACCGGGTGATCTGAAAACCGCGCGCTTTGCCATGCAGGATGCCTCGCATTTTTTCTGAAAATAGAGGAAACGACAGACTAAAAGTCGAAAGGGGTTTCTTACCAGATTTATGACCGGAGGTCAACAAAGACAAGTCGTTAACTTATGGAAAACAGATTCTTTTGGGTGTGGATACTTATAGCCTTGACGCCATAACCGCGGCCCCTACCGCGCCATTGACCTGGGCAAATTCCGAAACCTTTATGGACACGTCCAGCACTTTTTCCAATGCCCGGACCACACCTATGTTTCTTGCGACACCTCCCGTCATCATGACAGGTTCTTTCACTCCTACCCTCCTGGCCAGGGAAGAAATGCGGGATGCCACAGATTCATGAATCCCCGCTATTATATCTCCCCTGCTTTCTCCCTTTGCTATGAGCGAGACAACTTCCGATTCGGCAAATACCGTGCAGATACTGCTTATCTTTGATGGACTGTCAGACTCCAGCGACACAATACCGAAATCGTCAAGGTCTGATTCAAGCGCCCGCGCCATTACCTCCAGAAACCTGCCTGTGCCGGCCGCGCATTTGTCATTCATCGCGAAGTCTTTTACCCTGCCATCAGAATCTATTGTCAGAACCTTACTGTCCTGTCCTCCAACATCTATAATTGATCTGACCTCAGGATTCAGATAGTATGCCCCGGCGCCGTGACATATAATTTCCGTTATGGCCTTATCGGCAAATTCTACGCTGTTTCTTCCATAACCGGTGGACACCACCTTTTCTATCGATGAGGCTTCCATGCCCAGTTCCCTGAGAAGGTCATCAAATACGTTTTTGCCAGCTTGCCGGGCATTATAACCGGTAAAGACCACTTTCGAACCGAGTATCCTGCCATCCTCGAGAATGGCGGCTTTGGCGGTGATAGATCCTATATCTATTCCGGCGGTAATCATATGACTGAAACCTCTCCATCAACCACAACAGTCTGCCTGATAACAAACACAATTCTGTCCTTCAAATCATGGCATATATCGTTCATGTTTCTCACCCTTTCTGCTCGATCATCTCCATGAATGCGTCTATCCTTGTTTCCGCCTGGCTCTCGGAAAAGCTTCTTTCGTCAATCATGTGAGATTCTATCATTACAGAGGGGATACCTCTCTCTTTCTGAACTGCTCTCTGTATATCGTACTGGCCCAGTGAATAGGGTTTGCAGCTCCTGTTGGAATGCATGACGAAACCGTCCACATCGTATCTGTCCACCATTTCCAGCACTATCTTTATCATTTCATCAACACCAATGTTGAGATATATCCTCGTATATCCCTCGGCCATGGAGTCAAGAAAATTGTTTTCGTCCATATATTTGAGCTGGCCGCACCACGCGGAGGTATAGGTATCCGCCACGAGACACGCATCATGCGCCGCGAATTTCTCCGACATCCACTTTACCCGGTACCAGATGGGCAGGTTGTCCCACAGCAGTCT
>CAZRUU010000015.1:0-13566 GCA_964603235.1 uncultured Syntrophaceae bacterium
TATTTCCAAAGAGGTTGTTTGCCAGCGATTGAATTCTCGGACGGCCTCCTAGTGAGTTCCAAAACAAGATCAAATTGCAATTTCCGCACATTACACATAAGATCAATTTGCTTAAGCAAATCCAGAACTGGATTTTTAACCCTTTCTACTGTCAAAATTTTATTTATATTCGGATTATGAAAAAGCATTGCCTCAGTACCCTTATTCACAAGCGCTGCAATAAACGCATTCGGATAGCTGTGACGTAGGACCTCGAATACCGGTGTGGTCAGGATAACATCACCGATATGGCGTAGCTTGATGACGAGAATATTGTCTATTTCATTACGCATAAAAATTATTCACTTCCATTGCCTATCACCATCAGAGAATGATTTTCCGTATTCCATCCCGCCACTAGGTTTCATAGCAGATGTAGTAACCTCAATTCGCTCTGCCCTCATAATTGGCATTTACCCAGTCGAATATCTTTTCCATTTGTTTCTTGTAGCTGTAATGCTCCAAAACTTTTTTCTGTCCCGCCAGTGCAATCGTTTTCCTCTCATCTTCGTTCTCCAAATAGTATTTAATCTTTTCTATCATTTCATCATTTGTTTCGTAGACATCCAATTCTTTGCCAATCTCAAATGCGTATTCGATCCCGGGCGTTCTTCTACATAAATAAAAACCTCCGCATCCCATGACGGCAAAGCTTCTGTTGCTGAGGTATCTTTTTCTGATAGGGATATCTGAATCCTCGCCTATAAAAATTTTTGTGTGTCGGATAACATCGGCAAAATCCTTCATGTATACTTCCCTGCCTGCCCAGGAACGGTGGATACCACCTAAAAAGTAGCGTATATTCCTTGGCTGCCTCGCGAGACGCCCTCCCCACCACTTTATATCAATGTTTTCTTTTCTTAGCTGGATGACTGACTCACACCTGTTTTTGTAAATAGGAGTTCCCATGGAGCCTATCATGACCACATCGGCATAACATGGACCTTCGGGAGTGTTTCTAACCTCCGTTATCCCAAAAAAATCAGGTGCAAAGCCCTGGTGCATCCATTGCACATTCCGCACTCCCTCTTTTCTCAGGCTAAAAACGTGGTCCTCAACATTGGTTAAAACGAAGTCGTGTTCCCTAGCCAGTGGTGCGTACCAATCTCCCATGGCTGCATCAAAACACCAGAAAATGGTTACGCAACCAAAATCTTTGATTTTACTAATCAGTGCCGGAGAAAGCGATTCACCCTTCTGGGTAAAAAAATAGAACGGATTTTCTTTCTTCAGAATTCTGAAGATATCTTCTTCGTGGTTTTGATTTGTTCTATAATCATAACCAACCACTGACAGGCCAGCTTGTTCTATCCCCGTCATTATATATCTTCCCGAATTACCGGGTTGGTCGATAGGTGCGCAATAAAGAACAGTTTTTTTTTCCACTGCAAATATCCTTTCACACTGTTTGTTGTTTATTACTACATTTTCATGACTTGAGTCAAAACCCGCCTTTTGCCTGTACATACAAGAAATATTCGGCATGAATGTTGTTTATTTCTTATGCTCCTGCTTTTCGGAAAGTAGTCTTTTGTACAGTTCCGCGTATTTTGAGGCAACAGATCTAACATCATATTGCGGAAGCATTTCATCTATGTACGGTATAAGCTTTGTTTCCAGGCTCTGTCTATTCTGTAAACCAAAAAGTATTTTGTCCGCCAAATCTTCAGGATAATCATATTTATATATGAGCCCTGTTTTGCCGTCCTTGATCAGGGTCTTTATGATCGAGTAATCGTTTGCCACAATAATTTTTCTACATACCAGTGCTTCCAATAAAACAACCCCAAACCCCTCTCCGGCTGACGAGGTAAATACAAAAAGTTCTGCATTTTTTATCAGCTTAATTTTTTCCTCACCGGTCTTAACACCTAAAAAACATACCTTATCTTCAATATTCAATGACTTGGCAAGATCCTTTAACTTGTTTAGGTCTGAACCGCCACCAACGATATAGAGGAATATCCGAGAATTATTCTGCCGTACTAAAGAAAAAGCCTTGAATAGAATATCCAAACGCTTAATGCCGGTAAGTCTTCCAAGATACATAATATACTTCACGTCACGCGCTGAACCAGAGGCAACGGACTCATAGAATTCTTGGGCGATTCCCAAGGGAATCTCAACTATTTTTTCTCCTATATCCGGATTTCGTGTCAACAGGATCTCCGTAATTGCCGGATTGATAGAAATAATCTTGTCCACATATGGAAGACTTTTACTAAATCGCCTGATGCGCCGTTTACCACTTTTAAACATTTTGTCATTACGAAGCATTCCCACAAGGATAACCGATGGTATAAATTTTTTAAACAGGCTTCCAAAATATATCTGGTCCACTCCATGACAGTGAAGAATGTCAAAACGTTCCTTCCGATAAAGAGCAAGCAACTGGCACACAACAAAGGCAGCATCAATAAATCTTTTCATCGGTGACTTTGTGTATCGTATTATCCGGTACGAATCTATATTTACTTTAACATCAAAACTTTTCTCATGCGGCGCAAACACGACACACTCGCAACTTTCAAACTTTGCAAGCTCCGCCAGTATGGTATGCGTATTCAAAGCAACACCGCTTAATTTAGGAATATAAGTATGCAGGAGGTGCATTACTTTAATTTTTTTTAAGTCATCTTTCTTAGAGTACATGATATCTCCTTATGATATATAGGTTGTATATTGTGATGTGATGCGGTGTTTTCCAAGCATAAATTGCTAATGTATTAATTTTCGGATTTAATATGTAAATACGATATGTGCTATGGTTTAACATATCGCCATAATAGCAAATAACGCTTGAAGGGTTAGGCCTTTTGCATTTATAGTGTTTCTGGCAAATAGTACAATAATATCAAAAGAAAAGGGCTCGTACGAGTCATACCAAGATCGCCTCCCAAATTCAAGCTGATGTTTATATTTTTGAGTAGTAAACCGTCTTCGTAAAATGGGCGCTTTCTGTGAAAAAACGGCGCAGATCTTCTTTGATACCGTAATAGAGGCAGCACTTAGTTACGTCAATCTGTCAAAGAGCAAGCACGTTATCGATAAAATCTAAACCTGAAAATTGAGTGATTAATGATCATTCTTTATAACGAACTAATCAAATTATGGAAAACTGATCATAGACAGGCCTACTGTGGCAATACGGGATCTGGAAGCAAGCGGGAGGCAAGCCACCCTCCTGGATTCTGAGCCTTTACTCCAAACAATTTGTAATTCCCCAGCAATAATAAAAAGGGGCCTTTCCTTTCAATGCGTGCAGCCCGCTCATAACACCAGCGACCATATTGTTTGTGCGCCTTTTTTAAATATTCTCTCCCGGCGTGTTTCCATAACTCGGCCAATCGCCCAGCACACTCATTGTGACTGAGCATGGAATCTGCAAGGTGTTCCATAAGATAGAATTCATGCGTTGCGGGACGGGCAATCTGCCATTCCGCTTTTTGTTGATTAAGATGACTGAGATGATCACTGTTTTTGCGCTTTATAGCCTGATAGTCTCGTCTAAAATAAACTGGGGCACCTGAAGTTAAAACCCATTTCCCACCTCGGGCCATCTTCAACATCCAGTCTCTATCCTGACCGGTAAGCATCCCCGCCCGAAACCCGTTCACCGCAAAATGATCTCTCAACCTGACAACTGTGCCGGAAAGTATTGGCAGGTGATTTAGATAAAAGGCTCTTTTAACAGCTGGATAGATATCATTAAAGGATTTTATGTATTGAGGGTCTAAATCCCCTGTTTGCGCATCATATTTGGCATGATTTCTGCTCCAAAGCACAATCTCATTCCCATAGACTTCAAAATCTTTCAGTGCCGATTCAACAAAATCAGCCGGCCACATATCATCGGAATCCAGAAAAGCAACATGGCTGCAATTTTCCAAAATTTCAGCTCCCCGGTTTCTGGCAACGGAGACACCTGCATTTTTCTGAAACACATAGTCGAATCGAAATGCAGGTGATTTTTTTTTCTGCCATACTGCAACAACATCCGCGGTACCATCTGTGGATCCATCATCCACAACCACAACCTGATACGGTAGACGAGTCTGGTTCAACACAGAATCCAATGTTTGTGTAAGAATGCATTCACGATTCCAAACCGGAATAACGACCCCTAAGTTATTTATTATATCATTCATATTGTGTTATCTTCTTCAACAGTTCCTTGAATCGCGCTTCGCGTTTCTCCATTGAAAATTCTCTTTCCACCCTTTCTTTTAGATTTATGGCCTTTTGCTTCGCTGTTTCCGGTTCCTTTTCAAGAACAAGGGATATTGTGTAGGCCAGCTCTTCGGGATCCAAAAATTTTGGTTTTGTTAACTCCAGTGTATCGGGGTCTACTACATATTCGGGTAGCGATAATGTTTCCAGATAAGAATAACTGGATGGTTCTATCCTCGGCTTCAGTAGATAGCCGAAACGATCATCGGGTATTATTTCTGGGATACCGTCAATTTTTGAGGCAATTATAGGCGATGCGGCGAGAGCCGCTTCAAGATTTACATTTCCGAAGGGTTCTCTCGCCGAGGGAACCACTGTAACATCAGCCATTTTATACAATGGAGCAGTATCCGTCTGCATCCCGGTAAAGATCACGCGATCCTCTTTCTTCTTCATCTTTACCAAATGTTGCAGGATCTTTTTTATCTTTCCATCGCCTACCAGTAACAGCTTGATATTTTTTCCTGAAAGATAATCCATAGCCTCGATAAGGCTATGGACACCTTTCAGGGTTATAAACCTTCCAACATAGAGAACCACCTTCTCATCTCTTAGGTTATATCTTTTCCGTAATCTTTCTATGTCTTTTTTACCTGTTCGATTAATCTTCTCAGCGTATTCCGGTAAAAAAGAATTATGGATTACCTCGATCCTGTCTTCGGGGACGTTCCATCTTTTATTGAGCATCGCCTTGGAAGCCCTGCTGTTGGAAAAGAAAAAATCAAATCTGTTAAGCCACTCAGACTCTTCCGAATTGAGAAACCATGAATGTCCGCGATCGTAGAAGACGTTTTTCCCCCTTGAGAAATTTGCTAATAAATTCATAAGTGTAATATCCTGAATTTCATAAAAAAGGTTAACATCATGGGAAAAATCTATATTCTTTTTCACAAGATATGATCGCATAAATTTAGGAATTTTGATTCCTTTGAAGGTTTTGTATTCGTAGATTTTGCAATTATTCTGGAAAAAGCTTTTAAAGCTCTCGTGTATTTTATTCCCCGTGTGAAGTATCTCGTGTTTCCATGTATCCCCTTCTTCAATGCCAAACTTCAGACAACGATATAAATGCGTTTCTTTTCCTCCCGGAGTTTCCAGATGTATACAGTGTAATATTTTCATCAAATTCTTCTTTTTACTATTCAGCTATGTATCTGAAGCAAATCTCTTTTGCATTAATGTAAGACAAACATACTTTCGTCAAGAAAAGTTTGTCCTTACATAACCTCAACGTTCTTAGTGATGGCTAACAGCTTTTTTGATTCTTTGGATAATAGTGTTATAATTCCGGCAATTCGAATATAAACGCAACTGCTAACTACCTTATAATAAGGACTTAACTCCATATAGCGTCTTTACCACTGGTGATAGAATGAGATTAATTATCAAACAAATTGTATCTCTCAAATATTTTGAAATTCTTCGTCAAAGCTTTTTTTACATATTTCTTTATATATAGCAGAAAGCTGCTCCAGATAAACATCCCATGAATGCTCACGAAGCTTCTGCATGTTGAAATTTCGTACACATTCCGGTTCCAATTTCAGCCCCATTTGGATCTTATATGCAATTTCCTTACAATCCGTTGGATCTTCAATAACATAACCATTCTTACCTTCATCTAGTACTTCTGAACCACCGCATATTCTTGATGTAACTATTGGTAGACCGGCGGCCATAGCCTCAAGGCATACATTACCAAAGGGCTCATAAACTGTAGGGAAGATAAACAGGTCACTTGCACAGTAGTATTTTTCCACATCAACTACTGGCCCTATGAAAAATACACGTTTTTCTACGCCCACCTTCTTAGCCAACAATCGGTATGAATCTGCACTGTCCTTGCCGATAACCATTAGCGATACTTTTGTTTCCAACCTCGCCAGTGCTCTGATGGCGGCCGAGAGCCCCTTCCTTCTGAATCCCGAGCCAACGAAGATAAGAAGGGGGGTATCCTCGGGGATACCGATTGTCTTCCTGACCTCCGCTCTCGTCTTTATCCTATCATTAAAATTAAATCGGTTTGTATCAATGGCATTATATATTACCTTAATCTTCTCACGAGGAACTTTGTAATGCCTGACAATTTCTTCTTTTCCCCTCTTTGATATTGCGATTATTATCCTGTAATTTCCTGTGCGAAAAATTTCTCTTTCTATTCGGAGTAAGGCCCAGTGCAGCGGATTAATGCTGTTTATAATCGTCTTATACCAGCGCTCCGTCTTTCTTCTCTGAACAAGCCACTCTCTGTGGCACCCGTCGCCGGCACGGTAGACATCCTGATAGAACGTGCGCTCAAAACTGTGAATGATATCAAACTGTTCTTGTTTCAGCAGACGGCGTACATTGACGGCAAAGCTTATCACCCTAAGAACGGAAAGGCCTGTGATAACCGGTACCTTGTGTACATGAAACCGTGAGCCCTTCGAGCCTGTTATGCCACGGGAATTCCATTCATGTGCGAATATATGCACCTCATGTCCCGACATCAACAGATGTTCGGCAAGATTAGCAAGATACCGCTCCGCACCACCGAAATCGGTATACTTCTCCCTGACAAGCGCAATCTTCATAGTCTGTTGTCCTGCAACTCGCGGAGCTTGACATATTTCGAAAAGGTATAAAACGAATAGAAGACGGACAGGATGAAACCGTAGTAACCTTCGAAAATTCCAAAACGCATAATGTACATGTTAACAAAGGTGTAAACGGGACGGAATATGATATGGTGCATACCGTATCTTTTGTTCTCTTTCAACAGTTCACGTGCCGCCAGTGTCGAATAACGATCCAGACGCCCCATGAAGTCCCCGATTGATTTGTAGGTATGGTGCTCCATGGGATTTTCGAGATGTCCAGCAGTACCGTCAAGATCCACACTCTCATGCACCTCTCTCACACCGAACAATCCCTTTTCTCTCTTGAAAAGTCTCAGATTATAATCCGGATACCATCCGCAATGTTTTATCCACCTGCCGAGGAAAAAGTTTTTCCTTTTTATAAAATATCCATCTTTACTTCTCGGTCCGGACAGAATTGCCCCGATCTCCCCTTTCAGTGCGGGAGTAATGCGTTCATCCGCATCCAGACTCAAGACCCATTTTTTCGTCGCCTTTTCAATAGCGCTGTTTTTCTGACGGGAAAATCCTTTCCATGGCTCGGTATGGAAAGCAACATCATATTGCTTGCATATAGCCGAAGTGCTGTCCGTGCTCTCAGAATCAACCACTATCACCTCACCCGCCCACTTCACACTTTCGAGGCAATCCCCCATATTATCTTCCTCGTTGCGGGTGATAATGACGACCGAAACATCTTCAAAGGCTTTTTTCTGATTCACAACACATCCTTGGTAGATCTATCTCAACATTACCGACATATCCAGCAAAAATATCGGAAATGAGAGTAACGTTTTCCTGAAAAGTCAAGACGTTCTGCGCGTTCTCCCTTAACAAAAGAATGATCCTTTCGATTGAGAGATGAAGGAGCTTTGATAGGGGTTGCCCCGGCAACAACCGTTAGTCTATGGAGATTGCCTCGTCTATGAGCAGTATGGGGATCTCATCCCTGATTTCATACATCAGCTTGCACGTATCGCATATCAGTCCGTTTTCTTCTTCGTTTAAGCGAATCTTTCCCTTACATTTCGGACATGCAAGGATATCAAGCAGTTCCTTATGTATCCCCATTGTCAGTTCCTTTCCATCTACACCCCGGTATAGGGTTTTTATATCACTCTACAGATTGTATGTAAAACGTTCGATACCAATAAACTCTTAGTGAACTCAATCGAATGTGTCCCCTTTTCCCACTAACTGTTCTTGTATTGCCCCGAATACTGTATCAACGGAGATTCCCCTCATGCACGCTCTTGTTTCACATTTCTTCAGAAAACAGGGGCTGCACGGCAGGTTTTTGCGAATAACGGTATGCCTTTCGCCGTATGGTCCTGTTCGTTTCGGATCGGAAGGACCGAAAAGTGCAATAACCGGCGTTCCCATTGCTGCCGCAACATGCATAGGTCCTGAATCGGGTGAAATTATCAACACAGACAATTTACAGAGATATGCAAGTTCCTTGAGGTTCGTTTGACCTCCAAGGTTTACAGAAGGCGAGGTCATCATAGACTGGATATCTTCTATCCTTCCATTTTTTTTGTCTCCCGTAAAAATGATCTTTATATTTAAACAAGACGAAATTTTGTCACACAGCATGGCAAACTTATCATTTTCCCATAATCTTGTTTGTCCGGCGAAAGATGTGGGACTCACTACTATAAATTGTTCTTTCACGCAAATATCATTCGATCTTAGTAGATTTTCAACATTTTCCTCATCCTCTTTTTTTATTAGTATCAAGAACTTCGGCTTCTCAACGTCGGCACCAAGATAGAGAAGGAAATCAAGGTAGCGATCAACGGCGTGTTTGTTCATGTCTTCATAAATCTTCTCGTTGAGAAAAAAACCGCTTAACTCCTGCATGCTATCATATCCGAGTTTTCTTTTGCCGCCGCTGAGAAGAACTATCAGAGAGCTTTTAAAGAGTCCCATGAAGTCGATTACTATGTCGTAACGACGATCTCTTAATACCTTAATAAATGATCTTATTTCCTTTATGGTTTTAATTACATGTTTTCGTTTTATAAGACTGTGTATCCATTGTTTCCTGCGAGAAATAATGATTTTATCTAAATAAGGATTGTCTTTGATGATATCTAGCGCAGCCTCCTCTATCACCCATGTAATATGGGCATCGGGATACAGTTTTCTAAGCGCCGCGAGCGATGGCAGCGTATGGACCACATCGCCTATGGCGCTCAGCTTTACTATAAGGATATTCATTTTTTTCGGTCCCTCATTATCCATTTTGTCGCATCGAGTATATCCCTGGCGATATAGGCCGGTTTTATATCAGAGGCGTTTACCTTTTCTCCATAGCCTGTTCTGACAAGTATTCCTCTGGCACCGACATTATTCGCGAGTTCTATATCCTTTGCCATATCGCCCACCACATAGGAACCCGGCAAGTCAATGTCAAGTTGTTCAGATGCCTTCATAACCATTCCCGGAGCCGGTTTCCTGCAGTCACATGATATCCGGTATTTGCCGATCCCCTCTGTAGGATGATGGGGACAATAGTAAAACCTGTCAATAAACGCGCCCTTTTGCCGGAATATTTCATTCATCCTTGCATGGACTGCGTTCACAAATCCTTCATCGAAAAATCCCCTCGCCACACCCGATTGATTTGTGACCACTACTACCTTTATTCCCGTCTCATTTATCATCCGTATGGCGTCAAATGCCGCGGGGAATATAATCAATTTATCCAGACTGTCGAGATAACCGGCCTCTTCATTGATTGTTCCGTCTCTGTCCAGGAATACCGCCCTGTTATTCTTTTTCATTTTTCAAATGTCTCCGGTATGCTGTTTGATTCTGAGTCGCCTTTCAACAATATCCCCGCCGCATCATAGACATCATCCACCCCGATCATATCCATACATCTGAAATCAGTAGGGCATTCTTTTTTAAGACAGGGACTGCAAAAAGCATTTTTATAGATGACGATACTCCTGCTGCCCGCCGGAGAGGTTGTCGCGGGATTCGTCGATCCGAATATGGCAATAAGGGAAATGTCCAAGGCCCCGGCAAGATGCATCAACCCTGAGTCGTTGGATATAAAGAGATCACATGCTTGTATCAATCCTATCACCTCGTTGAGCGTTGTCTCACCGGCCAGATTAATCATCGGGTTTTTCGAGTTTTTTTGAATCAGGTCTGTTCTCTCTCTGTCTCCGGTGCTCCCGAAGAGGATAATCCTGGCTGAGAATTCATCCGCGAGCCTGTCCGCCACGGCCGCGAATCTCTCCGGAAACCACATCTTGGCAGGCCCGTAGCTGGCTCCCGGCGCGATACCTACCAGGGTTTCTTCCTCTTTAATGTTATGTTCGGCAAGAATCTTTTTCGCGGGCAGGGAATAATCATCACCCGGGGCTATATTAATAGCTCTTCCTGATGTTCCGAATCCCAGCGACTCGACCATCTCCAGATAATAACCAATCTGGTGGATTGTTCTTATCGCCCGTGTCCTCTTAACCGAATGGGTCAGGAGAAGACCCCTGCAGTCGGAGTTATACCCTGCCCTCAGGGGTATTCGCGCAAGCCACGCGATAAGAGCGGCCTCTATGGCGTTCTGAAGGAGAAGGGCCAGATCGAATTTTTCTTTCCTCAGTTGTTCGGCAAGCCGTATTTTTCCACCTATTCCATCATGAATGCCGGGACTCTGAAAGACGATGACATCGTCAACATCGGGGCAGACCCTGTAGAGCTCCGCCACCCAGGGCTTTGCCAGGACAGCTATCCGAGCGTGGGGGAAGGCGCGCCTGACAGACGACACCGCCGGGAGACTCATAATGACATCCCCGATCCAGTTGGTTCCCCTCACCATTATATTTTCGATTCTTTCAGGAACAAACTCCCTGGATTTTCTTACCTTCAGCATATCTTTGGTCATCTTCGTAAATCTTGTTTCACAGTATCAAGTTGTGGATTTCGAGCTACGGTACACATTATCCCTCACTCCCTTGAAGCCTTGGCGCTTGTTGGCCGGTATTTGAGATTTCTTGGTTTTCCATCGCTGATGAAGCCAGAACCACTGTTCGGGATGTCTTCTCACGTTGTCTTCAACAATCTTCGTAAACCGTTGAGTGTTTTCAAAGATATCCCTGTCATAATCGCCGGTCCTTGAAATCTCGACTTCCGGCTCGATAACAAACCGGTATTTCCCGTCTTTCATTCTGGATATAAAACCCGGCAGAACCGGTGCTCCCGTCTGGAGCGTCAGGGCGGCAAGACCTTTGGTGGTTGACGCCGGCCTGCCGAAGAAATCCACGAATACGCCTTCCCGCCATGAAACATTCTGGTCTATCAGGATGCCTACTATTTCATTTTTCCTAAGGATTTCGAGTATCTTCTTGACAGCGCCCCCCTTGTGAACAAGTCTGTTTCCTCTATGGCTCCGCACCTTGTCAACGATGTCTCCGATGACAGGATTATCGAGTACTCGATATACAATATTCAAGGGTTCGCAAAGGATGGCGAAGGCCGCTGCCTCAAGTTCCCAGTTTCCGAAATGTCCCGTAAAGTAAAGGATGCCCTTATTCTTTTCTTTAGCTCTCAGATAGTTTTCTCTTCCTTCAAATTCAAGCCAGTCAGATATGTTTTCCCTGGTCATCAAGAGAATATCGAAAAACTCCGCGGCAAGTATTCCCAGACTCCGGTAACAATCCCTGGCGATCTTCACCAACTCCGATATATCCTTTTCCGGAAACGCACGCGTAAGGTTGTGGAGAACTATCAACCGGTGCTTCTCGGAAAATCGATAGAACAGGACAGCCAGGGCCTTGAACAAGGCTCTCCTCACTTTAAGGGGAATAACCCTGAATATAATAAAGACTATCCTTGTTGTCAGTGTTTCTTTTTTCATAGCTCTAACTGTGCGAGGATACACTCCTCAAATTTCAGGCTGGAGGGAATAATCTCCATTTTTATTCTCAGCCGGTATAGATCCCGGAAGAAGTCGGGAAACCGGGCCAATTTAATGCCGTCCTTTTCCGTGGTCAGCATAACCTGAGCACTGCAGTCACGGCAGGTCTTTCTGATATACTCAACGTCTCCTGGAGTATACACATGATGATCCGGAAAGGGAACAAACTGAGCGACTTCCCCGCAAAGAGGTACCACTATCTTCCTGAAACTGTCAGGCTCAGCTATACCCGAAAATGCGCACACCTTCTTCCCCTTGAGATCTTCAAACGAGCAGATACCTTTCGCCCGGCCTCTCACAAGATCCCCGGGACTCCGCCGACCCCTGAAGACGGGAATCTGAGACATTTCCACTGCCGAACCTGTGCCGCTCACGCCCCCCCTTGTAGATGTCAAGATAACAATATCGGCCCTTTGCAGGGCACTCCGTGGCTCACGCAGGCCCCCTCTCGGAAGCGTAAATCCGTTACCGAACGGTCTTTCACTGTCGAGCAACACGATGTCGATATCTCTGGACAGACGGCGGTGCTGGAATCCATCATCAAGTATCAGCACATCCACGCCGAAACGCTCAACAGCCAGTTTTCCGGCGATGGATCTCTCTTTCCCGATAATAACCGGAACATCCCGTAAGGTCTGAGCAATCAGCAGGGGTTCATCGCCGGCCTCATCCGGCCCCATCAGTATATCGTGACCGTCCGACACGACGCCCGCACGGCCCTTCCTCTTCCCCCCATACCCTCTGCTCAGGATTGCCGGTCTGTATCCATGTTCTTTAAGCATACCAGCCAGCATGATTACCATGGGGGTCTTCCCGGTACCCCCAACAGCTATATTTCCCACGCTGATAACCTTGCATGTCATCTTCCGCGCATGGAATACGCCGGTTTCATAGAAACGATTACGAAGGATTACAGCACCGCGATACATCACGGAAGCCAAGAGCAGCGGGGAAAACCGCAATAGCCTTCTGTCGTCGCGCAACATCCTGGAAACAGATTTGTTGAACGTTACCATATTCAAGCGGGCACCATGCCTTTCATTGTACAGCGGCTCTAACCGTGATTCTCCCTGAACTGCATATTGCACAGCCTGAAATATTCACCTTTCGTCGCAAGAAGAAAATCGTGGGTTCCTTCCTCAACAATCTGTCCGTTAACCATGACAATGATACGATCCGCGTGGCTTATCGTTGAAAGCCTGTGAGCTATAACAAAGGTTGTTCTTCCTTCCATGAGGTTTTCAAGCGCATCCTGCACCTCCATTTCGGACTCGGTGTCGAGGGATGATGTCGCTTCATCAAGTATGAGAATGGGGGCATCCTTTAAAAGCGCTCTGGCTATGGATAATCTCTGTCTCTCTCCCCCGGAAAGCCTCATGCCCTGCTCACCGATAACGGTGTCATACCCCTCGGGCAGGCTCACAATAAAATGGTGTGCGTTAGCCATCTTCGCTGCATGTATAATATCGGTATCGGTCTTTGTAATATCACCATAGGCAATATTGTTTCTGATGGTATCATTGAACAGTATTGTCTGCTGCGTAACAATTCCAATTTGTTTGCGAAGTGACTCCACGGTGACATTTCGTATATCGAAGCCGTCAATCTCGATACTTCCCTCATCTACATCATAGAACCTCGGCATCAGGTTGACAAGGGTGGTCTTCCCGCCCCCGCTCACCCCTACAAAGGCAACCACCTCACCGGATTTTATATGGAGATTGATATTTTTTAAGACCGGTTCATTAT
>CAZRUU010000016.1:0-13191 GCA_964603235.1 uncultured Syntrophaceae bacterium
TTCCGTGCTTTCTTTACAGCTTGAAAAACATCCTCAACGGAGATTTCCTTCATACACCTTTTCGTCTCACACTTCTTCAAAAAACAGGGACTGCATGGCAAATTCTTGCGAATGACAGTATGGCCCTCGCCGTATGGTCCCGTTCGCGCGGGATCCGTTGGTCCGAACAGGGCAACTGTTGGTGTACCCACCGCCGCCGATATATGCATGGGTCCTGAGTCTGTCGTGATGACAAGCGTCGACAATGCATACAGATATGCCAGGTCCCTGAGGGTGGTCCTGCCTGCAAGATTTACGGAAGGGAATTTCATAAGCGATCGGATACGCTTTACCGTCTTCTGGTTACGTCCACCCGTAAATACAACCTTCATCTTCAATTCCTCCGTTATCCTGTCGCACAACCGGGCAAATTTACCGTTCTCCCACAGCTTTGTATCCCAGAATGCCACAGGGTTCACTGAAACGAATGAGTCCTCTACGCCGATTCCGCTTTCTTTTAAGAGGCTATCGACCCTGTTTCGATTTTCCTCTCCAATATGGATGGCAAACTCAGGTTTTCCAATATCCGCTCCAAGGTGGCATGGAAGATCCAAATAGCGATCCACGGCATGCTTGTCCATATCCTCATAAATTTTTTCATCCAGAAAAAGGCCGGAGAGTTCCTGCATGCTGTCATATCCAACCTTCCGTCTGCCTCCACTCAGAAAAACGATAAGGGAACTCTTCAACAAACCGTGAAAATCAACGACAAGGTCATATTTTCTGTCTCTGAGGGTAGCGATAAATGATGCTATCTCATCAATTGTTTTTCTCACCTCGTGCAGTCTCTTGAGATTTCCCACCCAGCTTTTTCTGCGAGAGACAATAATCCTGTCAAGGTAGGGATGTCCCTCTATGATATCTGCAGAATCTTTCTCTATCACCCATGTGATATGGGCGTCGGGATACAGTTTTCTAAGCGCCGCTAGCGACGGCAGTGTGTGGACCACATCACCTATGGCACTCAGCTTTACTATAAGGATATTCAATCTTTTCCGTCCTTTATTATCCATTCTGCCGCATCAAGGATATCCCGGGCAATACAGGCTGGCTTTATATCGGAAGCCTTTACGTTTTTCCCATAGCCTGTTCTTACGAGTATTCCTCTGGCCCCGACATTATTCGCGAGTTCTATATCCTTTGTCATATCGCCCACCACGTAGGAACCCGGCAGGTCAATGTTAAGTTCTTCAGACGCCTTCATAAGCATTCCCGGAGCTGGTTTCCTGCAGTTGCATGATGTCCGGTATTTGCCGGTTCCCTCTGTCGGATGATGGGGGCAATAGTAAAACCTGTCAATAAATGCATCCTTTTCCCGAAATAGTTCATTTATCCTTGCATGAACGGTGTTCACAAAATCTTCATCGAAAAATCCCCTCGCCACACCCGACTGGTTTGTGACCACAACCACCTTCATTCCCGCCTCATTTATCATCCGCACGGCATCAAATGCCGCGGGGAATATTCTCAGCTGTTCCAGGCTGTCAAGGTAGCCAACCTCCTCATTGATTGTTCCGTCTCTATCCAGAAAGACAGCCTTGTTTTTTTTCATTGTTCCACATCCAAAATATTCTTTGCGGCATCATAGACATCATCTACCCCGATCAGATCCATACATCTGAAATCAGTCGGACATACCTTTTTGAGGCAGGGGCTGCAGGAAACATTCTTGTAAATGACGACACTCTTCCTGCCAGTCGGAGATGTTGTCGTGGGATTTGTCGACCCGAATATTGCGATTAGAGGAATGTTCAAAGCTCCGGCAAGATGCATCAGCCCTGAATCGTTGGATATAAAGAGATTGCACTCTCTTATCAGTCCTGTCACCTCTTTGAGAGTTGTCTCGCCGGCCAGATTGATCATTGTGTTTTTCGAATATTGTTGAACCAGGTCTGTTCTCTCTCTGTCTCCGGCGCTTCCAAAGAGGATAATCCTGGCTGAAAATTCATCTGCGAGTCTGTCAGCCACGGCTGCAAATCTCTCCGGGAACCACATCTTGGCAGGCCCGTAGCTGGCCCCCGGTGCGATGCCTATCAGAGTGTCTTTTTCTTTAATGTTATTTTCGGTAAGGATCTTTTTTGCAGCCAGGGAATAATCATTATCGGGTACTATATTAATATCTCTTCCTGATGTTTCAAATCCCAGCGTCTCGACCATCTCCAGATAATAACCAATCTGGTGGATTTTTCTTATCGCCCGTGTTCTCCTGACAGAATGGGTCAGAAATAGTCCCCTGCAGTCGGAGTTATACCCGGCCCTCAGGGGTATTCGCGCGAGCCACGCGATAATAGCCGCCTCTATTGCGTTTTGAAGGAGAACAGCCAGATCAAACTTTTCTTTCCGCAGTTGCGCGGCAAGCCGTATTTTCCCACCTATTCCATCATGTATACCGGGACTCTGGAATACGATGACATCATCAATATCTGGGCAGGCTCTGTAAAGTTGTGCCACCCAGGGCTTTGCCAGCACAGTTATCCTTGCGTGGGGGAAGGTGCGTCTGACAGACGACACCGCCGGGAGACTCATAATGACATCCCCGATCCAGTTGGTTCCCCTCACCAGTATATTTTTGACCCTTTCAGGAACGAGTTCCTTCGATTTTCTTACCTTCAGCATATTAAATTGCTCAAACCCCCCAGCCTATAAGACCTGAGATTTCTTGGTTTTCCACCGCTGGTGAAGCCAGAACCACTGTTCAGGATGCCTCCTCACGTTGTCTTCAACAATATTCGTAAATCGTTGGGTGTTTTCAAGGATATCCATGTCATAATCTCCGGTCCTTGAAATTTCGACTTCCGGCCCGATGACAAGTCGGTATTTCCCGTCTTTCATTCTGGATATAAAACTTGGCAGAACAGGAGCTCCCGTCTGTAGCGCGAGAGCCGCAAGCCCTTTGGAGGTTGACGCCGGTCTTCCGAAAAAATCTACGAATACTCCCTCCCGCCATGAGACATTCTGATCTATCAGAATGCCTATATTCTCATTTTTTCCAAGAAGCCGGACTATTCTCCTGGCAGCGCCTCCCTTGGGGAGAAGCTTGTTACCTGTATGGCTCCTTACCTTGTCAACGATGCCTCCGATGACAGGATTATCCAGTGCTCGGTATACAATATTTACCGGGTGGCAAAGGAAGGCAAAGGCTGCCGCTCCAATTTCCCAGTTTCCGAAATGCCCGGTAAAGGAAAGGATCCCTTTATTCTTTTCGCGGGCTCTAAGATAGTCTTCCAAGCCCTCAACTTCCAGCCAGTCAGACATGTTCTCCCTTGTCATTGAGAGAATATCGAAAAACTCCGCGGCAACTATTCCCAGGTTTTTGTAACAATCTCTGGCTATTCTCATCACTTCGGGCATATCTTTTTCCGGGAATGCACGCGTGAGATTATGCAGGACGATCAATCTGTGTTTCTCGGAAAACTGGTAAAACAGGATCATCAGGGTTTTGAACATGATTCTCCTTATTCTCAGAGGGATAGCCGTGAATATTATGAAGACGGTCCTTGTTGTCCGTGTTTCTTTTTTCATGCTTCTAACCGTGTAAGAATATATTCCTCAAAGTTCAGGCTGGAGGAGATTATCTCCATCTCCATTCTCAGCTGGTAAATATCCCGGAAGAAATCAGGGAACTCAATCAATTTAATCCCGTCTTTTTCCGTGGTCAGTATAAACTCCGCGCGGGACTCGCGACAGACCTCCCTGAGATGTTCAATGTCTTTCCCGGTATACACATGGTGATCCGGGAAAGGTATAAAAACAGTAATTTCTCCACAGAGAGGTTTCAGTATTTTACGGAAGCTTTCAGGCTCAGCTATGCCTGAGAACGCGCATATCCTTTTTCCTTTTAGATATTCAAGTGGGATGGTATCTTTGACTACGCCTCCAACAAGACATCTTGCTCTTCGATAGCCCCTGAAGGTTGGGATCTTAGGGATTTCAGCTACGGGCATATCGTTCGCTGCCGGATCTACGTCTCCCTCCGTAGATGTGAATATTATCGCATCGGCCCTCTGCAGGCCCTTTTCCGGTTCACGCAGGCCTCCTCTCGGAAGTATAAACCCGTTTCCGAATGGTTTTTCGCTGTCTAACAGAACAATATCGATATCTCTTGACAGACAGCGGTGCTGGAACGCGTCATCCAGGATAAGCACATCAGCGCCGAAACGTTCAACAGCCAGTTTTCCAGCAAGGGATCTTTCTTTTCCTACAATGACGGGAACACCTTTCAGGCTATCTGCGATCAGTACAGGTTCATCGCCCGCCTCGTCCGTTCTCATCAATACGTCATGACCGTCCGACACCACATCTGTGCGTCCTTTCCTTTTGCCTCCATAGCCCCTGCTCAGTATGGCTGGTCTGTATCCATGCCCCTTTAGCATACCGGCCAGCATGATTACTACGGGGGTTTTCCCGGTGCCTCCAACGATTATATTTCCCACGCTTATAACCCTGCATTTCATCTTCCGCGTATGAAATATGCCCGCATCATAGAAATGATTACGGAGGCTTACAGCACCGCGGTAGATAAAAGAAGCCAGAAGAAGCGGAGAAAACCGCAATAGTCTCCTGTCATCACGCAATATCCTTGATGCAACATTGTTTGGTTTCAACATATTTGGTCACTAGTTGTGACAAGTTCGTACGCTAACCCGGCCGCTCTTACAGAGGCACCCGGGCCGCCCAGCATTTCGCTCACGATAGACAAATTCCTTTTCATTTCATCCATCCTGGGTATACTGGTAAGGATATCGTACACTTCATCCGCCATCTTTTCGGGATTTGCGTCTCCCTGTATAAGCTCCGGGACTACTGTTTTTCCTGCTATTATGTTGACAAGCCCTATATTATCAACATTAACGAGCACCCGGCCTATAAGGTATGTCAGCGGTGAAACTCTGTAAACGATAATCATCGGTACACCAAGGAGCGCTGTCTCCAGTGTTGCCGTTCCTGAAGCTACTACGGCAATATCGGACAGGCCAACGACATCATACACATTTCCCTCTATAATCTTGAAATCAAGTCCGTATCGGTCAGCCAGCCCATGCACAAAATCGGACGAAAGTGTATCTGCAAGTGGCAAGACAAACTGGATGGACGGGATTTTGTCCTTCAGGATTTCTGCCATCTCAAGCATTTCAGGCAGGAGTCTTGTAACTTCGCCTTTTCTGCTCCCCGGCAGAAGCGCAATGGTTGTCAGATCCTTTTTCAATCCAAATTTCTTGATCGCCTCTTCGCGCGTGTATTCTCTCTTTACCGTATCCAGGAGCGGATTACCAACAAAACGGGCGTCCAGTTTTGTCCCCTTATAGACCTGCTCTTCAAATGGAAGTATAAGCGCCATACGGTCTACATGTTTCTCTAAAGCATATATCCTTTTTTTCTTCCAAGCCCATACCTTGGGACTTATATAGTAAAAGACCTTAATCCCGTTCTCTTTGGCAAATTTAGCCAGAGACAGGTTGAACCCAGGATAGTCTATAAGGATCAGGAGCGCCGGTCTGGAGTGTCGCAGCGATTCTTTAAGCGCGCGTTTGACTTTCAGTATAAACCCCAGCCTGGGTAATACCTCGGTAATTCCCATGACGGCCATTCCGGACGAATGAGCGATCAGAGAGACGCCGGCTTCTTTCATCCTTTCGCCTCCCACTCCGTAGAAACACAGGTCGGGATTGATGTCACGCATTGCCCTGACAAGATTTGCTCCATGCAGATCGCCCGATGCCTCACCGGCAACAATCATTATATCAAGGTTCTTTTGTTGCATAATCCCGGAATTATTCATAATTCTGTTGATTAATAGTTTTTTACGCCCAATCTCTGCGTTATACTCAAAAAATAATCCTCGAAATATCAACTATATGTCTGTGGTTATTTTTTTTGCATGCCTTGATCTTGAACGAAAATCCTCATAACTCAACATAATTATTCATAGCGTGAGATAAAAGATGAAGGATAAAAGACAGCAGAGGGTAAAGCCCCCGCCATATAATCATTATTGACGCTTTCGTAAAAAGTGAAATCCGACGAATATGTCATTTCGATCGCCACCCCCTGTCATTTCGACCGAAGGGAGAAATCTTATCCTTTCAACATGTTACGTTTTAAAAATTTCTCCCTTTACTCGGAATGACAAGCTAAGAAGACTTTTTACGAGTTCATCATTATCAGTAATTGGTTACGATTACTAATTCTCGGAAGTCGGGGGTCAGGATTTAGTGTCGGATTCTGCAAAAACTTTTGAGTTCTGACACCTTATCTCTTACCGGCAGACTCCCCTTTCAGATTTTTCGATGAATTCTATAAAGTGATCCACCTCGGGTGAATCCTTGATTTCCTCCCTTATTCTTTCAGCAGCCTTGGAAAGCAGAAGAGATGATCTGAAGACTATTCTGTAAGCCTTTTTCAGATTTCCCATAGTTTCCTCCGAAAATCCCCGTCTCTTCAGACCGATGAGATTAAGACCGTACGGTTTTGCATGGTTACCTGAGACCGTAACGTATGGGGGAACATCTCTGTTGACTGCTGAAGTTCCGCTGATCATCGCATGGCATCCTATTCGTGTAAATTGATGGGCACCTGACAGACCGCCTATTATGGCGTAATCTTCAACATGTATATGACCGGCCAGGTTAGCCGCATTTGCCATAACGATATTGTTGCCCAGTTTGCAGTTATGGGCCACGTGGCAATATGCCATCAGGAGATTATTGTCCCCGATAAATGTCATGCCTATATCGGAAGATGTCGCCCTGTGTATGGTGACAAATTCCCTTATCGTGTTATTGTCACCAATAATAACAGGGCATTTTTCCCCTTTGAACTTCAGGTCCTGGGGAGGTGCGCCGATGGATGCAAACTGAAATATGTGGCAGTTGCTGCCTATCTTTGTGGGACCTTCTATGACTGCGTGCGGACCCACGACAGTATCCCTTCCTATCTGTACATCCGGGCCGATAATACTGTAGGGCCCTATCTCAACATTTTCTCCAACAGTCGCTTCGGGCGATATAATAGCCGTTGGGTGAATACTCATAATCTTTACTACCTCTTATCTAAACACGAATCTATCGCTTATTTTTCTGCTTTTTCTTCCAATCTCTCTATTCTTTTTAACAGGGAATTTATCGTTTTTCTCATCTCCGGCAGTTTCGGTAAACATGCCTGCGTGCGGAGCCAGTTGCGATGTGGCATGTGAGGTGTACCGGACATTATCTGATTTGGCGGAACATCTTCATGGACACCCGACTGGGCCCCGATCATGACATTGTCTCCTATAGTGATGTGCCCGACAAGCCCAACCTGTCCTCCCAGTATTACACTCTCACCCAATTTTGTGCTGCCGGAAATGCCAACCTGTGCAACAATGACAGAATTTTCGCCTATGACTACATTGTGGGCGATCTGAACCAGGTTATCGATCTTAACGCCGCTTTTAATCCAGGTCTTCCCCAGCGTTCCCCGATCTATGGTGGTATTCGCCCCAACCTCAACATCATCGTCTATCTGCACTATCCCCACCTGAAGCACCTTGCGGTTGTCGGCTCCCGGATTCGCGAAACCAAATCCATCCGCCCCTATGATAACTCCAGCGTGAAGGATCACTCTTTCGCCGATCCTGCATCTTTTGTATACTACAACGTTCGGGTATAATATGGAATCTCTCCCCACAATTGCGTCATTGCCAACAAAAACACCGGGGTAAAGAACAGTTCCACTTCCTATTCTGGCCCTCTTGCCAATGTACACACCGGGATAGATGACAACATCTTCCCCGATTTCAGCATCCGCTTCAATGAAAGCATCATCACTTATACCCGCAGTAACAGGTTCGTCCGGGTAGAGAAGCGTTAGTGCCATGGCCATGGCGGTGTAAGGATCTTTCGTAACAATCAGGTTTTTATCGGAGCTTGTAATACCGGGTGAAACAAGGATTGCCGATGCACGGGTTTCTTCGAGCCTGTCCTTGTATTTTGGATTTGAGATGAAGGTAAGATCCTCTTCACCGGCCTCATCTATACCCCGTACATTGCATACAACTGCATCGGCATCTCCCACCACCGTGCCGCCCACATGTTCGGCAATCTCCTTTAGCTGTTTTCTGACTGTCATTTGAGCTCTGATATCTACTTTTTGGAATTATATTCCCTGTTATATTGCTCTATCACTTTTGTCGTTATATTATTCGCCTTGGAATGAAAGATAAGGCCATTGGTGCTCACGTCCATTATGCACGTATACTCTTCCTTTTCGCCGATGCTGTTCGCAATCTTGAACACCTCGGGAATTAGTTTCTGGGACAGTTTCTGCTCCCTTGATCTCATCTCTTCATTGGCATCTTCGATAAATCTTTTATAATCCCTGAATGCTTTCTGGTATACAAGCTCTTTTTCCTTATAAGCGCTTTCCGTCATGACAGCGCGTTGTTTTTCCAGTTCAATCTTCATCTTTTCGAGGATAACTTCCTTCTCCTGTATCTCTATTTTTTTCTTTTCGACAAACTTTTTCAGATCCAGGGTCGCAGTTTTTCCGGCATCCGAGATAGCAATGATATTTTTTATATTGATAAATCCTATCTTCCCCGCCTCGGCAGAGCAGACAGCTGCTAATATAAAAGAAACAATGATTAAAAGACTTATAACTTTTTTCATGAACAAAACCCCCTATTGTGATTTATTACATCTTAATTTTACTGACCATCAATTTCGACAACGGAAACTACATAAACATACCTATGGTAAACTCCCACCTGCTTGGAGCCTCATCCTCTTTTTTGTCAAGCACATATCCCCATTCCAGTCTCAACGGGCCTATCGGAGAATACCAGCGTACCCCCGCTCCAGCCGTTCGCCTCATGTCATCCAGATGGTAACCGCTGTTCCATGCATTGCCCGTATCAAAAAACACAACTCCCTTTATGCCAGCATCTTCGAAAAGGGGAAAGACAATTTCCGCGTTGAAATTCAGCATCGTCTCGCCGCCTATGCAATAGCCTCCCGAATCTACCGGTCCTACCTCTCTTAACCCCCTGAGGGAATTTATCCCACCCAGGTAGAAACGTTCAAAGACAGGAACCTCTTTTCCCTCAAGCCCCTGCATATAACCAATCTTTCCGTGAATGCCGAATACAGTATCCAGCGGCATGGGAAAAAACCATTTTGAATCAGCTATATATTTCGCAAAACTGACATCTCCCTGAAAAATAGTTCCCACTACTTCCGCGGAAACTTTGTTTTTAGAACCTTTTGAGGGAAACATAATATCATCCGTTACATCTCGTGAAAGCGACAGCGTGACACCACTCGAGGTAGTTTCCCCCTCCTGGTCCTTAATATATTGCGACGCGGTGCTTTCTATATTCGCTACGTCATCGATTGTCAATCTGTAGCCTGCGTAGCCCGTTACATATTCAAAGAGGGGATAGCCCAGCGTCATACCTAAACCTTTTGTGTGCAAATCATATGAGTCATAATCCCGTTCCGTGTCCCATATCTCGAACTTACTCCACAGGGGTATATCAAGCAGCCAGGGTTCCACGAAAGACAGTTCATAGCTCGTTTTCGTTGACCCAAAGTAGCCGTTGAGACTCAGTATCTGTCCCTTCCCAAAAAGATTTCGCTCGGATACCTGGGCCATGAAAACCAGTTTGTCTACGGCGCTGTATCCGGCGCCCACACTGAACATTCCGGTGGATTTTTCCTTGATGTGGACATCAATATCCATGAGACTTTCATCGGCACCCTTTCCGGTCTGGAAATTTACCTCTTCGAAATACTTGAGCCTGTTCAACTTTATATAGCTCGTCTTGAGCTTGCTGCTGTCATAGAGATCTTTTTCCACAACAGCAAGCTGCCTGCGTATTACCTTGTCTCTCGTTACTGTGTTACCCGTTATGGATATGGTGTTGATATATACAAGATCACCCTTGTCTATGTTGTAGGTTATATCAATCTTCTGTTCATCATTCCTGGGTACGGTTCGCGGAATGATGTTGGCATAGGCATAGCCCTCTTTGCTGCAAGCCTCTGTCAACATATCGATATCTTTGACTATCGCTTCTCTGTCAAAATAATCTTTTGCGGTAATCTGAAGCTGCGGCATCAGTTCGGATCGGGGGACGGTGAGCGTATCACCCGTAATCTCGACCTTACCGACTCTGAATTGTTTCCCTTCGATTATGGGTATCTTGACGTAGATCCATTCCTTGTCATGGGTAACCTCCGGCTCACCGATCTTGGCATTGATATATCCGTTGTTCAGGTAAAAAACCGTCAGCCGGTTGGCGTCCTGTTTTAATTTGTCATCATTGAAAACACCGGAATCGGTGATAAAATGAAATACACTCCATCCCGAGGTTTCCATCATATCACTCAGTTCTCCGTCCGTATAGGCCCTGTTTCCCTCAAAGTTAATCTCTTTTACATAGAGTTCTTTGTTCTCAATTATAGTAAATACTACCCGGACACCCTTCTTGTTTTCATCTATGCTGTATTTGACCTCGGCGTTAAGATATCCTTCGTTCTTGTAGAGGGCTTTTATGTTCTCCACATCCGACTTCAATCTATTCAGATTGAGCAGCTGTTTTTCTTGAACAGAGATTATGCCCTCTATATCCCCTTTCTCTACACCTTCATTTCCCTCAACATCCAGGCCTGTTATTAAAGGCATCTCTTCCAAGGTGAAAGTTATAACCTTTCCCTCTGGCGTACTTGTAACCTTAGCCGCGACATCTTTAAAGTAACCCATTTTGTATATGGCTTTTATGTCGGCTGAAAGCCCCTGCCCTGAGAAAAACTTGCCTTTTGTGCTTCGCAGGACATTATATATGGCATCATCTCCAATCCTGAGGTTTCCCGTAAACTTAACATCCGCGACCCTTTGGCCGGCAAGCATCTTCAGAAGGATATCATTCTTCAACCGCGAGGTCAGGTCATCCATGTTATTTCCCTGGGCGAAGATATTGAAACGATACCCGCTTTTGATGTTTATCACTCCAACGTCAGCACTTAACATGTTGCCCAGTTTTGTGAGACTTCCTACAATCGCAAAATCGGCACCCGTATTTTCTCCAACGGCAACAGCCAGCCGGTCATCCACCTTCTTTCCCTCAATCAGCCCTTCAAAAGTTTCCTTCTTGATGATCTCTATATGCCCGGATTTTATTAGTTCGGTCGTCAGCCTGTCGGCTATTTGATCTTGTAGCAAAAAGACATTTTCACTACTGTGTATCTCAAAAGGGAAAAAGGCAACTTTTTTGACGTCTTCCTTTTCAATAGAGGAGTGCGTAGCGGAAAAAACACTCATGGGGAAAAATACAAGTAATATTGCTATGACAAAGAGGCATTCCCGGCGTCTAAATATCATAAGTTTTTCCATCCTTTAGATTGATAGTGCGAGACATGTTATCTGCAAGTAGTTTGTTATGAGTAACTACAATGAGAGTGGTGTTCTCTGCCCTGCCAAGGGCTAAAAGCAGGTCCTGTACCTTCTCCCCCGTCTTAATATCAAGGTTCCCCGTAGGCTCATCGGCCAGAATTACATCCGGATTCATCATCATCGCCCTCGCTATGGCAACCCTTTGCTGTTCGCCTCCGGAAAGCTCACCAGGATTGTGGGTCAACCTATCACCAAGCCCCACTTCCGTCAAGACAATCTCCCCCCTATTGCAGGCATACTCTCTCGACATTCCATTTATCAGAGCGGGCATAATGGTGTTCTCCAAGGCAGTGAATTCGGGAAGCAGATGGTAAGACTGGAAGACAAAGCCTATTTTTTTATTTCTGAATTCAGCACGTCTGGGCTCATCCCATCCGAAGATATCCGTACCGTCAAAAAGCACGCGGCCAGAAGTCGGATGATCAAGCGCCCCGAGTATCTGAAGTAATGTGGTCTTACCGGTACCGGAAGCACCCAGGATCGCCAGAGATTCTCCCCTTGCGATACTGCAATCGATTCCCTTCAATACCTCAATACGATTTTCATTCTTTATAAAGGTTTTTGTCAGCTGGTGTACTTCGATCATTCCGCTACCCGCTTCCTATTCGTACCTGAGTGCCTCGGCAGGATCCAGTCTTGAAGCCCTCCACGATGGATATATAGATGCCAGAAAACATATAAGAATTGCCGCAACAACTATAACAGCGACATCTCCATAGTTTATCTTAGAGGGAAGCTCGTTCAGATAATAGACATCCTTCGGAAGTATCTTAAAGCCGAAGAGGTCTTCAACCGACCGGCTTATCCATTCCAGATTCAGGGCGACAACAATTCCCGTAATACCACCCAGGATGGTCCCGATTGCTCCTATAACAATCCCCTCCAGCATGAATATCTTCATGATGCTTTTTGCCGTTGCACCCATTGATTTCAGTATGGCTATATCCCGAGTTTTTTCCATAACTGTCATGATCAGTGTGGTTATTATATTGAAGGCGGCAACAATAACAATCAGGCTGAGAATGATAAACATAACTCTCTTTTCAAGTTTGAGTGCCGAGAAAAGGTTTTTGTTCATTTCCATCCAGCTTCTTGCCCAGTAGGGATATCCAAGCTTCTCTTGAATAGCTTTTGCAATCCTCTTTGCCCCGTAGATGTCGTCCACCTTTATTTCGAGCCCTGTAACTGTATCCTTCATGTTAAGAAACTTTTTACAGTTCTTAAGCGACATGAAGACCAGTGATGAATCATACTCATAGGAACCTGAATCAAAGATACCCACTACACCGAACTTCTTGATCTTGGGAACAATTCCCATAGGAGTTGAAATTCCCATAGGAAGCAATATTTCCACCGTATCAAAAAGCAAAAGCCCCAGATTTTGTGCCAGTTCCTTCCCTATGACAATTCCTGGCAGGCCTGTTTTGTTCCCCTTGCCGGAGAGATAATCAATATTTCCATCCTTCATCTTTCCGAGACTTATAACATTGGCGGATGTTTCGGTCGACATGCCGCGCAGGACCACACCAGTTACTCGTCCTTTGTTCTTAAGCATGGCCTGGCCATATATGAACGGAGTAGAGGCCACAACGCCGTCAACCGATTCAATCTTTTTCATAATCTCTTCATGGCCTTCCATTCCCCCGGTGTATTCCATAAGGATAATATGAGAGTTTATTCCCAATATCTTATCGCGAAGCTCAATCTCAAAACCGTTCATGA